>SCTD01000056.1 GCA_004299215.1 Frankiales bacterium
CTGGGCTGCGGCGTACCGGCTGTTCCACTGCTGGGCGTCCATGTGTCCTCCGTCGGTCACGGGCGGGCCGTCCCTCGGACGACGGGGCGGACGAACGGCACCGGCACGGGCAGGGTGTCGCCGCGCACGTCGTCGACGTCGAAGCCGGCCGCTGCCAGCAGCTCTTTCGTCGGCCTGGTGAGAGAGCAGCCGCCGCCGACGCGGGACCATGCGGGAGCGAGGAGCCGCTGCCCGCCGTGCAGGAGGCTGCCGGGGCGGGCGGCGACGTGCTCGATCAGATGCAGCCGTCCGCCCGGGCGCAGGACGCGACGGACCTCAGCCAGGGCCCGGTCGAGGGACCGCACCGAGCACAGGACGAGTGTGCTGACGACGGCGTCGACGCTGCCGTCGTGCATTGGGAGCCGCGACGCCGTCGCGGCCAGGACGACAGCACGGGCGGGCCTTGCCGCCGCGGCACGGTCCGCGAGCACTCCGCGCATCGCGGGGTCCGGCTCGACCAGGAGCAGACGGTCGACCGACGGGCCGTAGGCGGCGAGGTTCGCCCCGGTCCCCGCGCCGATCTCCAGGACCGTGCCTTCGAGGTCCTGGAGCAGCTCGCGGCGCCAGGCGCGCAGCGCGCGGCGCTCCGCGCCAGCCAGGGCCGCGTCGTACAGCCGGGCGCTCAGCACACGAAGCACGTCAGGCTGGTCCAGAACGCGAACACACCGCTGCCCGCCAGCCCGGCCAGCCGCCCGAGCGGTAGGCGCGCCTGCCCGGGCGCCGGACCACCGCCGGCCTGCTCCGTGTCCGCGGCAAAGGCCAGCACGGCCGGCCGGACCTCGGGGCCCGCGGCGAGATCGACGACGACGACCGGACCGCCGGAACTCCTCGTCGGCGCCCCGCTGGCTTCCCGGCGACACAGGGCCGCCGGTGCCTCCGGCCGCGGCCGTGTGCTGGAGCGGGGCCGCGCCTGCTGCGCGGTCGCGCCCGGCGGGGAGGAGCGACGGCCCGTGGGACCAGCGAGCGCACGCGTCGTCGCGGCGGAGGGCGGGGATGTGGCGACGCGCACGCGGAGGCTCCTGCGGTTGTGGTCCGGCCGTATTGTCCGTACATTATGGGGGTGACGTCCACTGCGCAAGAGCCGCCGCGCCTGCGTCGCGCCTCCGGCGTCCCGCTATGGACGCAGCTCCTCGCCGATCTTCGGGCCCGGCTGGCAACGGGCGAGTTCGCCGACGCATTCCCCGGCGAGCTCGCGCTGGTCGAGCAGTACGCCGTCAGCCGGCACACCGTCCGGGAAGCCCTGCGGCACCTGCGGTCGGAGGGAACGGTCACCGCCGCCCGGGGCCGCAAGCCCCGGCTCGCACCCGTCGAGGTCGAGCAGCCGCTCGGCGCGCTCGGCAGCCTGTTCACCGCCGTCGAGTCCGCCGGGCTGGAGCAGTGCTCGATCGTCCGGGCCCTGGACGTCCGGCGCGACGGCGTCATCGCGACCCGGATGCTGCTGGAGGAGTCGACGCCGCTGGTCTACCTGGAACGCGTGCGCCTGGCCGGAGACGAGCCGCTCGCGCTCGACCGGGTCTGGCTGCCCGCCGACATCGCCGAGCCGCTCCTGACCGTCGACTTCACCCGCACAGCCCTGTACGCCGAGCTGCTTATGCACTGCGGCCTTCGACTGACGGGCGGCCGGGAGCAGGTGCGCGCCGTCCTGCCCACGCGGGGCGAACGAGCGCTGCTCCGCGTGCCCAGCGGCGTCGCGCTGCTCGCCGTCGAACGGACCGGCTGCCTGAACGGCCGTCCCGTCGAGCACCGGCACACCCTCGTCCGGGGCGACCGGTTCGCCGTCACCGCCCAGTACAGCGGCCGCGACGTCGTCCTGTCCGCCGGCGGCCCCGGCCACCGTCCCCCCGCCGAAACGTCCGAGAGGACCCCCGCATGAGCACGCCCGTCCCGGAGGTCACCGTCCAGGAGGCGGCCGACGCCGCCGCCGGGAACAGCGTCCTGCTGCTTGACGTTCGAGAGGACGACGAGTGGGACGCCGGCCACGCGCACGGCGCCGTCCACGTGCCGCTGGGCTCGGTCGACCCAGCCGCCTTTCAGGCCGACGTCCCTGTCGTCGCGGTCTGCCGGTCCGGCAACCGCTCCGGCAAGGCCGCCGAGCTGCTCGCCCAGGGCGGGATCGACGTCGTCAACATGGTCAGCGGGATGACCGCCTGGGCCGCCGCCGGCCTGCCCGTCGTGGCCGCGGACGGCAGCCCGGGCGAGATCGTGTGACCCGCCCGTGATCGCCGGGGCCGTCGCGCTCGGGCTGCTGATCGGCCTGTCGCTCGGCGCGCTCGGCGGCGGAGGGTCGATCCTCACCGTCCCCGCGCTCGTCTTCGTCCTCGGCCTATCCGCGCAGGAGGCCACGACCGCCAGCCTGGTCATCGTCGGGGTGACCGCCGCCGCTGCCAGCGCCGGCCACGCCCGCTCCGGCCACACCAGGTGGCGCTCGGGCTTCC
>SCTD01000530.1 GCA_004299215.1 Frankiales bacterium
CCCCTACCGGGCGCCCCGGCAGGTGGAGGGCGAGGCAGCCGACGACGAGACGGCTGGATCGGCATGACCCCCTCGCGGCCGATCGCGCGGTCGGCCGCTGCCGGGCTGCCCGCCGCGTACGGCCTCCGCGCGCCGTGACCGAGGGGCCCGCCCCGGACGGGCTGCTGGTCGTCGACAAGCCGGCCGGCTGGACGTCGCATGACGTCGTCGGCCGGGTCCGCCGGCTCGCCGGCACGCGCAAGGTCGGCCACGCCGGCACGCTCGACCCGATGGCCACCGGTGTGCTGGTGCTCGGCATCGGACGTGCCACCCGGCTGCTCGGGCACCTCGCGCTGACCGGCAAGGCGTACGACGCGACGATCCGGCTCGGCGTCACCACGATCACCGACGACGCCGAGGGCGAGGTCGTCGAGGAGCGGGACGCGTCAGGGGTGACCGACGCTCAGCTGACCGCCGCGCTGGCGGCGCTCACCGGTGACCTCCAGCAGATCCCGTCGTCGGTCTCCGCGGTGAAGGTCGACGGGGTGCGCTCCTACGCACGGGTCCGTGCGGGGGAGTCGGTGGAGCTCGCTGCCCGGTCGGTCACCGTGTCCCGCCTCGACCTGCTGGAGCGCCGCGGTGCGGACCTCGACGTCGCCGTCGAGTGCACCTCGGGAACCTACGTCCGGGCGCTCGCGCGCGACCTCGGCGCCGCGCTCGGCGTCGGCGGCCACCTCACGGCGCTGCGCCGCACCCGGGTCGGGCCGTTCGGCCTCGACGTCGCCCGCACCCTGGAGCAGGCCGCGGAGGAGCTGGGCGTCGTGCCGCTCGACGCCGCGGTCGCCGCCGCGTTCCCGCGCCGCGACCTGACCGCCGAGGAGGCGGTCGCCCTGTCGTACGGCAAGCAGCTCGCGGCCAGCGGGCACGACGTGACGCTGGGCGCGTTCTCACCCGAGGGCCGCTGCATCGCGCTGCTCGAGGACCGCGACGGGGCGGCGCGGCCGACGGTCGTCTTCGCCCCCGCCGGGTCCTAGTGGCAGGCTGACCCGGTGCAGCGCTGGCGGGGAGTGGAGAGCGTGCCCTCGAACTGGGGGCGGTGCGTCGTCACCATCGGCGTCTTCGACGGCGTGCACCGCGGGCACCGGCAGATCATCGGGCTCGCCGTGGAGCGGGCGCGCGAGCTGGGCGTGCCGTCGGTCGTCCTCACCTTCGACCCGCACCCGATGGAGGTCGTCCGCCCGGGCAGTCACCCGCCGATGCTCACCGGCACCCGGCAGAAGGCCGACATCCTCGAGGGGCTCGGCGTCGACGTCACCTGCGTGCTGCCGTTCACGCTGGACTTCAGCCGGCTCACGCACGACGAGTTCGTGCACGCCGTGCTCGTCGAGAAGCTGCACGCCCGCGTCGTGATCGTGGGGGAGAACTTCCGCTACGGCCACAACGGGAAGGGCAACGTCGCCTCGCTCACCGACGCCGGCCGGCGCTTCGGGTTCACCGTCGAGGGCGTCCCGCTGCTCGGCAGCGGTGACACCACCTGGTCCTCGACGTACGTCCGGTCCTGCGTCGACGCCGGCGACGTCGAGGGCGCGGCCGCGGCGCTGCAGCGTGACCACCGCATCGACGGCGTCGTGGTGCGCGGGGACCAGCGGGGCCGCGACCTGGGCTACCCGACCGCGAACGTCGAGCCGCTGCCCTACAGCGCCGTCCCCGCGGACGGGATCTACGCCGGCCGGCTGCTGCGCGCCGACGGGTCGGTCCTGCCCGCCGCGATCAGCATCGGCACCAACCCGACCTTCGCCGGGCGGGAGCGCCGGGTGGAGGCGTTCGTCATCGACGCCGAGCCCGGGCTGGACCTCTACGGAGAGCACGTCGGGCTGACCTTCGCGTCCCGCCTGCGCGACACCATCCGCTTCCAGACGGTCGAGCCGCTGCTCGTCCAGATGGCCGAGGACGTGGAGCGCACTCGGAGTCTGCTGGCTGGTCACCCGTCCGGGTGACAGGCCGACCCCGTCCTGCGCCGAGGAAGGCTGGGACATGGGGAGGAACCACGTGCACAAGATCCTGGTCGTCGACGACGATGCATCGGTCCGGACGCTCGTACGCGACGTCCTCGAGGTCGAGGGCTACATCGTCGAGCTCGCCGACGACGGCTTCTCCGCTCTGCGGCGGATCGAGGCAGCCCGACCCGACTGCGTCGTGCTGGACATCATGATGCCCGGGATGGACGGGCACGGCGTGCTGTCCCGGATCCGCGGCGCCGACGGGGGGCAGACGCTGCCGGTGGTGATGCTCACCGCCGCCGCGGACGACACCCAGGCCTGGCA
>SCTD01000531.1 GCA_004299215.1 Frankiales bacterium
GCAACAACCCGGCGTGCACGGCGCCAGCGGTCACACCCCGCTCCGCGATCCGCGCCTCGACCACCGCCGCAGCAGACACGTCGAAACCCGCTTCACGGGGCGAACGACCGGCTGCCATGAGCGACAACCTACGACCGCCCTCCGACAGAACTGATGGCGAAAGCACCTGTGGATGAGGAAATATCTTGCGACTGAGTCTGGCTCAGAAGCTCGTCACCACCGTCACCCCCGGCGCCCGGCCGACACCGCGAAGCGCCTCGGCCGTGAGGTTGGTATGTGGACTCCTGCTCAGATGTCCGGGACGGGCGCTCGGCGCGGCCGTTGGCGGCAGCGGCCTTCCGCACGGTGGAAGGGGAGTGCGAGGTGCAGCAGCTGCGCCTCGGGATCGATGTCGCCATCCGAGAGTCGCACCGGGCAGCGCTTGCCGATGACACCGGGAAGATCCGTGGTCGAACCGGCGGTTCCACACGGTCAGCGACCAACTCGAAGCGCTGTGGGCGGCGGTCCGCGCCGTCGGCGGTGCACCCGTCGTCGTCGCGATGGAACCGCTCGCAGCACTCACCGTCGACGGCACCCGCCCGCCCGCCCAGGCCCGGCGGCTCGGGCGTACCTCCCTTGTGGCCTGGGCCACATATCGGACAAACTGCACTCACCGTGCAGGCGCTTCTGCTGCCTGGCGGACCCAGCAGCTCGTGCGGTGGAGGTCTCATGGACGCGTCCGGTCAGGCTCTGCGCAGATGGGCGCCGTTGATGGCGGTGATCGCCGCCCAGGTGCTGCTCGTCGCGGTCGTGCCCAGCCGCGGCACGACTCCCGGCGCCGAGGACGCGCTGCTGCAGGGAGCGGCGCCGTTCGGCACGAACTCCGCCGGCGTCCCGCTGGACGCCAGCGGTCAGCCTGCAGCGGTCGACCCCGTGACGGGTCAGCCGCTGCCCGCGGGGGAGGCGGCCGCCCCCGGCGCCGCCGGAGGCCCGGCCGGGAGCGCCGGCGGCGGACAGACCGGCCCTGCCGCAGCCGGTGGTGCCGCGACCGGCAAGGCGAGCGCCGCGGGCGGCACCGCCGACCGCAGCAAGTGCGCGAAGGACGGCAAGCGGCAGCAGGACGTCACGCTGGCCTCGCCGCCGTGCGTCCCCCGGTTCACCGGCAACAACGGCGGAGCGACCTACCAGGGCGTCACCGCGAAGACCATCAAGGTGCTCCGCTACCGGCCCAAGTCGAACCCGCAGGTCGACGCCATCCTCAACACCCAGGGCCTCGCGTTCAGCCCGGAGGCCGAGGAGCAGGCGCAGAACACCTACGCGACGTTCTTCGAGAAGCACTACGAGTTCTACAACCGCAAGATCGAGTGGGTCTGGGAGCAGGGCACCTGCGAGATCAGCCCCCCCGACCTGCCCTGCTTCCGCACCGAGGTCAAGCGGCTCAACGCCAAGCACAAGCCGTTCGCGGTCTACTGGGCCAACTCCACGACCCAGGCGGAGTTCTTCGACGAGTGGAGCCGGCTCGGTGTGGTGAACGCCGGTGGCTGGCACTTCAACTCCGAGTTCAACAACCGGCTGCGGCCCTACCACTGGGACGTCTTCATGGACGGCACCCGCACGGCACGCAACATCGCCGACTACTGGTGCAAGAAGATGCAGGGCAAGAACGCCACGCTGGCAGGCGATCCCGCCCTGCGGGCCACCAAGCGCAAGCTCGGGATCCTCACCCAGGAGTACCCCGTCACCCAGAAGAACGCGCTGGACCTCTACAAGATGGTCACCGGTGGTGTGTGCGGCAGCGCCGCCGACGCCGCCGAGCCGGTCTACACGCCGTCGAACATCGCGCAGGGCCAGCAGACCGCGAACGTCGCCGTGCAGAAGCTCAAGGCCGAGGGCGTCACGACGCTCGTCATCATGAGCGACCCGATCAACCCGACGTTCACGACGACGGCGGCGACGCGCCAGCAGTGGTACCCCGAGCACCTGCTCGCCGGCTCCGGGCTCATCGACTACGACCCCCTCGGCCGGCTCTACGACCCGACCCAGTGGCGCAACGCCTTCGGCCCCGGGCACCTGGCCGATCCGGCGCCGCCCGAGCGGACCGACGCGTTCCGCGCCGCGGCCGACGTCGGCGTGCGCGACAACGGCGCCGGCGGGCTGATCTTCGCCTACATGAGCATGGTCGCGTCGATGGTGCAGATGGCCGGCCCCGACCTCAAGCCGCTGAACGTCGAGCGCGGCATGCACTCGCTGCCGCCCGGCGGCGGCTGGGAGGCGACGAAGAACCCGCTGTCCATCCTGCTGAAGTACGGCCCCGGCGACTACACCGCCATCGAGGACTCCCGGCACACCTACTGGGACCCCAACGCCCGCTCGAAGATCGACGGCAAGCAGGGGGCGTACGTCGCCTTCGAGGGCGGTCGCCGCTTCGAGATCGGGAAGTGGCCGGCCGGGGAGCCGAAGGCGTGAGCTCGCCGCTGAGCGAGCACACCGAGCAGCTGGGCGAGGCGTGGAAGCGCCTGGGCCGCACCGCGCTGGGACGGCTCGCGCAGGCCGTCGTCGCGGTCGCCGCGGTGGTCGTGCTGCTGCCCGTCCTGCTCACGCTGATCCTGCCGGGCAGCCGCCCCGTCGGCGTGCTCCTCTACGGCGCGGTGATCGGCTGCCTCTACGGGCTGATCGCCGTCGGTGTGGTGCTCGTCTACCGCGCGAACCGGGTCGTGAACTTCGCGCAGGCGGGGCTCGGCGCG
>SCTD01000532.1 GCA_004299215.1 Frankiales bacterium
TCGCTGGTCCTGTCACGCGTCGACGGCGCGGTGCGCCGACGGCGCATGCTGCCAGCGTCGTGCGCAGGGCCGTGATGGCACACTGGAGCCGTGACCACCGAGATCCGCGGCAGCCAGGCGATCTGCCGCTGCTTGCTGTCGGTGTCGCTCACCGCCGTCGACGACTGCCTCTGTCGGCTCTGACCTCCCGGCCGGTCCCCTGCGACCGCCTCAGGCCAGACGTCCCGACGCCTCGACGGAGCTCCGCCATGACCGCACCTGCTCGCACCCGCCTGCTCGACCGCATCTGCGCGCGCCTGGGCGGGTGGTGCGACCTCCTGCGCGGCGCGCACGCCGCACGCATCCCGTTCTGAGGGCTACGCGGCGCCGCTCTGCGCGCGCACGGCGTCCATGTCCAGGGCGCGCACCTGCGCGACGAGGTCGGCCAGGGCCGGTGCCGGCAGCGCTCCCGGCTGGGCGAAGACGATGGTCCGGTCGCGGATGGCGACCAGGGTCGGGATCGACCGGATCTCGAAGGCGGCCGCGAGCTCGCGCTGTGCCTCCGTGTCGACCTTGCCGAAGGTGATGTCCGGGTTCGCCGCGGCAGCCGCCTCGAACACCGGCGCGAAGGAGCGGCACGGGCCGCACCAGGCGGCCCAGAAGTCGAGCAGCACGATGCCCTCGCTGACGGTCTGGTCGAAGCTCTCCGCGGTCACGTCGATGGTCGTGCTCATACCTGCCTCCTGTGCTGTGAAGTACCCCATGGGGTATGCAGCGCGGACGAGAGGAACGGGATTCCCTCAGCGCTCGGCGGCCGGCTTCCTGCGTGCCCGGGCCGGCGCGGGGGTGACGACGAAGTCCGGGTTCCCCGCTGTGAGGCGCAGGACCTCCTCCCGCGGGACAGGCTGCCCGTCGGCGGTCCAGGTCCGCGTCTGGCAGCGGGTGCACGACAGCAGCGAGAGCCGCCGGCCGGCCTTGGTCGTCATGCCGAGCTCGACGACGCTGCTGTGCCCGCAGCCCGAGCACGCGGTGGTCTGTGGCATCTCGTCTCCTCGGCGCCGGCGAAGCCCTGCACTCCTCCCCGGTGACGGGCGTCACGAACCCTTTGTCCGGATGTGTCCGCTCAGGACGGCTCGGCCAGCGCCCCGCGACGCGACCGTACGGCCGTCCGCCGGGGCGCGAGCGCTGCCAGCGCCGCGAACGCGAGCACCAGGGCGGCGCCGGCCACGGCGTCGAGCAGGTAGTGGTTGCCGGTCGCGACCACGATGAGCGTCACGAGGATCGGGTAGCCGACGCCCACGACCCGCACCGTGCGGCTCCGCGCCAGGACCGCGAGCACCACCCCGCACCACACCGCCCAGCCGACGTGCATGGACGGCAGCGCGGCGTACTGGTTGGTCAGCGAGCCCAGCCCGCGCGGGGCGCTCGCCTCCGTGCCCCACCAGCCCCACTGCGCCGTGAGCGCCAGCACGTCGGGGTAGGCGTCCGGGAGCAGTCGCGGCGGCGCCGTCGGGATCCAGAAGTAGCACACGAGCGCGACACCGGTGGCGGCGAAGAGCACCAGCCGGGCTGCGCGGTACTGGTCCGGACGCCGGCAGTAGAGCCACACGAGGACGGCGGGCGTGACCGTGTAGTGGAGCGCGGCGTACAGGTAGCCGGCCAGCACGCTGAGCGTCGTCGACGCCACCAGCCAGTCGACGAGGGCGCGCTCGACGTCCAGCCCGATGGCGCGCTCGGCCTCGAGGAGCATCTCGCCGTGCGCGATCGCGACGGCCGGATCGGCGTCCACCAGCGTCCGGGACAGCGAGTAGCCGGCGTAGAGCGCCGCGATGAGCGCCACCTCGGTCCAGGCCCCCGGGCGCCGCCCCGTGCGGGCTCGGGGGATCGGCGCCATGGCGGGGAGTGTGCAGGACGACCGGCGATCCGTCGACGCATCTCGATGTCATCGCGCGTCGTCGGGCACCTCGCAGTGGAGCGTCTCGGACGCCGCATGCCCAGCCGGCTCGAGCTGCAGCGTGGAGTGCTCGACGTCGAAGTGGCCGCGCAGGCACTCGCCCAGCCGCTCGAGCACGGGACCGTTGCCGAGCGCCAGGACGGCCTGGTCCACGACCACGTGGGCCGACAGGACGGGGAGCCCGGAGGTGATGGTCCAGGCGTGCAGGTCGTGCACGTCGAGCACGCCGTCCTCGGCCAGCAGGTGGTCGCGCACGTGCTCCAGGTCGACCCCCTTCGGGGTCGCCTCGAGCAGCACGTCCACGGCCTCGCGCAGCAGGTGCAGCGCGCGCGGGACCACCGCGACGGCGATGCCGATGGCCACCACGGCGTCGGCCCTGTCGAAGCCGGTCAGCGCGATGACCAGGGCGGCGCCGACGACGGCGACCGAGCCGAGCAGGTCGGCCAGCACCTCGAGGTAGGCGCCGCGGACGTTGAGGTTGTCCCGGTCCGCTCCGGACAGCACCAGCAGGGACACCGCGTTCGCGGCCAGACCGACCAGCGCGACGGCCAGCATCGTGCCGGTCTCCACCTCGCGCGGCGAGTCCAGCCGGCGGACGGCCGCGACCAGCACCCAGCCGGTCACCGCGAGCAGCAGGGACGCGTTCACCGCGGCCGCCAGGACCTCGAGCCGCTGCCATCCGAACGTGCGGCGGGGCGTCGGCGGCCGACCGGCCATCGTGGCCGCGAACAGCGCCAGCCCGACTCCCGCGGCGTCGCCGCCCACGTGCGCGGCGTCGGCCAGCAGGGCGACGCTGCCGGACAGCAGGCCGCCGACGACCTCCAGCACCAGCACGACCAGCGCCAGGCCCAGCGCGACGCCCAGCCGCCCACGAGAGCGTCCGGTGCTGTGGTCGTGGCCCATCCGCGTCCTCCCTGCCGGGGCAGACGCTAGGGCGTCGGAGCGGCTACAGGCCCGCGTCGGCGTCGAAGCGGACCTCGACGTCGGTGTAGCCGAGCGATCGGGCGAGCCCGGTCAGCATCGCGCGGGTGTTCGCCTCGGCGGTCGCCCGCAGGTCGCTCCCGGCCGCCGCGGCGTCGAGCTTGTCCTCCGCCAGCGCGGCGACCTCGCGCTCGCCGGTCGGGTTGTCGCTGAAGAGGCCTCCGACCCGGTCCAGCAGCCCGCGGTCCCGGGACAGCACGCGGCTCTCGGCGAGGTCCACGTCCGCCTCGTCGAGGCGGGCCGGGGGCAGCGTGAAGACGACCGACCGGCCGTCGTCCGACACGTCGACGGCCGCGCCGTCGAGGCCGGTGAAGTCGACGACCGCGTCGACGCTGCCGGTCGCGAGGAACGTGGTCCGCTCGCCGCTGAGCAGGGAGGGCACCCAGCGGGTGTCCTTCTCGAGGTCCACCACGACCTGGAAGCTGCCGGTCGCGGCGTGGTACTCCTCGAGGTCGGCGAGCGAGGTGAGCAGCGGCGTCGCGCTGCGGTCCACCGTCTCGCTGCCGAACGGCAGTCCGGGCCAGTCCAGCCCGCGCAGCAGGAGCGCCCCGAGCAGCCCGGCGACCACCAGCAGGAGGACCGGGACGGCGCGCGATCGGGCGGCGCGCGGCGTTCCGCGCACGGGTCGGTCGAGCAGCGAGGAGGCCATGCCCGTCTCAACGGCGCGCCCTCGGCGCTGCTTCCCGTACGCCCTCAGGCGACGGCACGCCAGGCGTCGGCGAGGGCGACCAGGCTGGCCGTACGCCGACCGCGGTCCAGGCTCGGCGTCACCGCCACCACCTCGTCGGCCTGCGCCGCCTCCTTCAGCTCGAGCAGCCGCACCGCGACGTCCTTCGGAGCGCCCACGACCATCCGGCCCTCGTCCCGGCGCCGCTCGGCGAAGTCGACCGACCGCGCCAGCTCGGTGACCTGCTCCGGCCGCAGCGGCTCCCGCACCCCGCGGCTGAGGTTGCGCATCGTCAGCGCCCACGCCGCCTCGAACTCCGTGACCGAGTCGTCGTCCTCGCTGGCGAAGGTCAGCACCGAGATCGCGGAGTACGGCGCGTCCCCCTCCTGCCTCGGCCGGAAGTCGCGGCGGTAGTCGCGCAGCGCCGGCACCGCGAGCTCCGGGCTCATGTGGTGGGCGAAGACCGCGCTCAGCCCGTTCACCGCGGCGAACCGCGGCCCGTAGCCGCTCGAGCCCAGCACGAACAGATCCGGCCGCTCGTCGACGACCGGCGCGGCCACGAGGGGGGAGTACGGGTGACCCTCCGGGAAGCCGTCGCCGAGGAAGGCGAGCAGCTCGGCGACCTGCGTCGGGAACTCCTCGGCCGGATCCACCCGCAGGCCGCGCCGCAGCACGTGGGCGGTGAGCGGGTCCGTGCCGGGAGCCCGTCCCAGGGCCAGGTCGATGCGGCCGGGGTGCATGGCCAGCAGGGTGCGGAAGGTCTCCGCGACCTTGAAGGCGGCGTGGTTCGGCAGCATGATCCCGGCCGCGCCGACGCGGATCGTCGACGTGGCCCCCGCGACGTGCGCGGTCAGCAGCTCAGGGGCGCTGCAGGCGAGGCTGCGCATGTTGTGGTGCTCGGAGACCCAGTAGCGGCGGTAGCCGGCCGCCTCCACCGCCTGGGCGATCCCCACCGCTCCGCGCAGCGCGGCGGAGGCCGACTCGCCGTGCTCGATGCCCACGAAGTCGAGCAGAGCCAGGGGAAGGGGAGAGGTGCTCACCCCTGAGCCAACACCGGGGGATCGCCGTCATTCCGGGCCCTGGGCGCGTCGCGGTGCCCCGTCCGGCGCGACGTGCGCGACACTGGAGGCAAGTGAACCGGCATCCCCCGCCGGTCCCGACAAGAGGAGCACCCCCTGAACCGCAACGAGCTCGTCACCGCCGTCGCCGAGGCCTCCGGCGTGTCCAGCAAGGACGTGGACGCCACGCTGAAGGCCTTCCAGCAGGTCGTCTCCGACACCGTCGCCAAGGGCGACGAGAAGATCACCATCCCGGGCTTCCTGGCGTTCGAGCAGGTCGACCGGGCCGCTCGCGAGGGTCGCAACCCGGCCACCGGCGAGACCATCCAGATCGCTGCCAGCAAGGCCGTCAAGGTCACCGCCGGCTCGGCGCTGAAGAACGCCGCCGCAGGCAAGTAGCACCGCCCGCCCCGCCCCGTCGCAGCCCGCTGCGGCGGGGCGGAGTCACGTCCGGGTGCGGAACTGCCTGCCCGGATGGGCGTTTCGTCCCGAGAAGTGGCACGAAGTGACCAGGTCGCAAGCCTCACGCCGAGTGGGAGGCGTGTCGATGGGTACTCACGGGCCACCAACGGGAGGACACGACCATGACCCAGACGCTGCTCGCCCCCGCAGACCTGACCTCTCTCGACCGCTGCGACCGCTGCGGCGCCCAGGCCTTCGTCCGCGCCGTGCTCGCCACCGGTGAGCTGCTCTTCTGCGCCCACCACGGGCGCAAGCACTCCGCCCGGCTGGCCGAGGTCGCCGTCGAGGTGCAGGACGGCACCGCCGCCATCAACGCCAAGCCGAGCCCCTCGGCCTACTGAGCGGCGTCCACCGCGAGGTTCGCGAGCCGCAGCTCGCCCTTGGCCACGAGCCGCTCCTGCTCGTCGGTGATGTCGATCGTCCACAGCTGCTGGGTCCGACCGCGGTGGATCGGCGTGGCACGCGCCGTGAGCACCCCCTCCCGCACCGCGCGCAGGAAGTTCGTGTGGTTGCTGGTCCCGACCACCTGACCGCGCTCGCCGAACCAGGTGGCGCCGGCGACGCTCCCGACGGTCTCGACCACGGAGCAGAGCACCCCGCCGTGCAGCAGGCCGTACGGCTGCAGCAGCTCGGGCCGTACCTCGACGCGCGCCGTGACCTCGTCGGGCGATGCGGAGGTGATGCTCAGGCCGATGTGCTTGTCGAAGCCGTCGTAGGCGTAGTCCTCGAGTCCGTCCATGCGCCGGACCCTACGGAGCCGGTGTGCGGCCGCTCCCGCGGGGGCAGGTCTCGGACCATGTCAGAGACCCCCACCGACGCCGTCGACCCTCAGCCGGACGACGCGCCGAGCACGCAGGACCCGGCCGCCGACGCCCCGCCCGACCCGAAGGAGGCGGGGGCGAAGGGCTGGCAGGCGGTCTCGCCGCCCGGCAAGCCGGACGGCGAGGTCGACACCCGCTAGTCGCTCGGGTCAGAAGATCAGGACGAGCAGCAGGACGATGAGGATCAGGGCGACGACGCCTCCACCGATGTACATGGCGACTCCTTGTTGTCGGCGCCGAAGCGCGTGTGCTGATGGTCTTCCCCGCGGAACCCGGTGTACCCGCCGCGGGGCGACCTTCCGCCGCTCGGCTCAGCCGTAGACTCGCCCGCATGACCGTCGCGGACCGCTCCGTCGACGCGTCCACCTCCGGAGCGGCCACGACCGAGGCGGCCCGCCGCCGCACCTTCGCGGTCATCAGCCACCCCGATGCCGGGAAGTCCACCCTCACGGAGGCCCTCGCGCTGCACGCGCGGGTGATCCAGGAGGCCGGGGCGATCCACGGCAAGGCCGGTCGGAAGAGCACGGTGTCCGACTGGATGGACATGGAGAAGGCCCGCGGCATCTCGATCTCCAGCGCCGCGCTGCAGTTCGCGTACGGCCCTCCCGGCCGGGAAGCCGTGATCAACCTGCTCGACACGCCCGGCCACGCGGACTTCTCCGAGGACACCTACCGGGTGCTGGCAGCGGTCGACTGCGCGGTGATGCTGCTCGACGCGGCCAAGGGCCTCGAGCCGCAGACGATGAAGCTCTTCGACGTCTGCAAGCACCGGGGCATCCCGGTGCTGACGGTCGTCAACAAGTGGGACCGCCCCGGTCTCGAGGCGCTCGCGCTGATGGACGAGATCCGGGACCGGACAGGCCTGGAGCCCACCCCGCTGACCTGGCCGGTCGGGATCGCCGGTGACTTCCGAGGGGTGCTCGACCGCGCCACCGGTGACTTCCTCCGCTTCACCCGCACGGCCGGCGGCGCCACCATCGCCCCCGAGGAGCGGCTGCCTGCCGAGGTCGCCGCCGCGCAGGAGGGCGACGCCTGGACGACCGCGGTCGAGGAGAGCGAGCTGCTCACCGAGATGGGCCAGGTGCACGAGCAGTCGACCTTCCTCGACGGTGTCACCACGCCGGTGCTGTTCGGCTCCGCCGTGCTCAACTTCGGCGTGCGGCAGCTGCTCGACACCCTGCTCGAGCTCGCGCCCCCGCCCGGGCCGCGGCCCGACGTGGAGGGGCACCCGCGCCCGCTGGAGAAGCCGTTCAGCGCCTTCGTCTTCAAGATCCAGGCCGGCATGGACACCGCGCACCGCGACCGGCTGGCGTACGTCCGGGTCTGCTCCGGCGTCTTCGAGCGCGGCACCGTCGTCACCCACGCCGCGACCGGCAAGCCGTTCGCCACCAAGTACGCCCAGCAGGTCTTCGGTCGCGACCGCGAGACCGTCGACCTGGCCTACCCGGGCGACGTCGTGGGGCTGGTCAACGCCAGCGCGCTGCGCGTCGGGGACAGCCTCTACGTCGACGAGCCGGTCGTCTTCCCGCCCATCCCCAGCTTCGCTCCCGAGCACTTCGCCGTCGCGCGCGCCGTCGACTCCGGTCGCTACAAGCAG
>SCTD01000533.1 GCA_004299215.1 Frankiales bacterium
CACGCCGATCCGCCTCGACTACCGCTACACCCCGGGCAAGGCCTCCAGCGACTTCCTCCGCGACATCAAGGAGGGTCACGTCAACGGCCGGCGCTGCCCGAGCTGCTCCAAGGTCTACTTCCCCCCGCGCGGCGGCTGCCCGATGTGCGGCGTGGAGTTCACCGACACGGTGACGCTCGCCGACACCGGGACGCTCGTCACCTTCGCGATCGTCAACGTCAACTTCGCCAACCGCGTCATCGACCTGCCCTACGTCTCGGGCGAGGTGCTCTTCGACGGCGCCGACACCGCGACGATGGTGCTGGTCAGCGGGGTGGCGCCCGAGGACGTGCGCATGGGGATGCGCGTGAAGGCGCACTGGAAGCCGCGCGACGAGTGGGACTACTCGCTCGCCAACATCGACTACGTCGAGCCGATCGACGAGCCGGACCGTGACTACGACTCGTTCAAGGAGTACGTGTGAGGGACGTCGCGATCGTCTCGTACGCGCAGCACGCCGCGCGCCGCGAGGACACCCGCAACGAGGTGGAGATCCTGCTGCCGGTCATCCGCGAGGCGCTGGAGCCGACCGGGCTGAAGACCCAGGACATGGGCTTCACCGTGTCCGGGTCCAGCGACTACCTCGCCGGGCAGGCCTTCGCCTTCGTCTCCGCGCTCGACGCGGTCGGTCCCTGGCCGCCCATCGCCGAGTCCCACGTCGAGATGGACGGCGCCTTCGCGCTCTACGAGGCGTGGATCCGCCTGCAGCACGGTGACATCGACACCGCGCTCGTCTACGCGTTCGGCAAGAGCTCGCCCGGTGACCTGCCCCGCGTGCTCTCCCTGCAGCTCGACCCCTACCTGGTCGGGCCGCTCTGGCCGGACGCCGTCTCGATGGCGGCCCTGCAGGCGCGGGCGCTGCTCGACAGCGGCAGCGTCAGCGAGAAGGACCTCGCCCGCGTCGTCGCCCGCAGCCGGCGCAACGCCCAGGGCAACCCGAACGCGCAGCTCTCGGGTGACCTCGACGAGGCCGCGCTGCTCGACGAGCCGCTCTGGGCCGACCCGCTGCGCAAGCACGACTGCCCCCCGGTCAGTGACGGCGCGGCCGTCATGGTGCTGGCCGCCGGCGACCGCGCGCGCGAGCTCACCGATCGCCCGGTGTGGATCCGCGGCATCGACCACCGGATCGAGGTGCAGGCCCTCGGGCAGCGCGACCTCACCACGTCGAGCAGCACCCGGCTCGCTGGTCAGAAGGCCGGTGCGACAGGCGCTTTCGATCTCGCGGAGCTGCACGCGCCGTTCTCGCACCAGGAGCTGATCCTCGCCGAGGCGCTCGGCCTGGACGAGGACACGACCTCGATCAACCCGTCGGGCGGCGCGCTCGCGTCGAACCCGATGATGACCGCCGGTCTCATCCGCATCGGCGAGGCGGCCAAGCGGCTCGCCGCCGGTGAGGGCAGGCGCGGGATCGCCCACGCGACCAGCGGGCCCTGCCTGCAGCAGAACCTCGTGTGCGTCCTGGAGGCAGACAAGTGAGCGGCAACCGCGCAGCAGTCCTCGGCACCGGCCAGACCCACCACGTCGCCAAGCGCGAGGACGTGTCGATCGCGGGGCTGGTCCGCGAGGCGGCCGACCGCGCGCTCGCGGACGCCGGGCTCGAGTGGGGCCAGATCGACGCCGTCGTCATCGGCAAGGCGCCCGACATGTTCGAGGGCGTGATGATGCCGGAGCTCTACCTCGCCGAGGCTCTCGGCGCGCTCGGCAAGCCGATGATCCGCGTGCACACCGCGGGCTCGGTCGGCGGCTCGACGGCCGTCGTCGCGACCCACCTGGTCCAGGCGGGTGTGCACGAGCGCGTGCTGACGGTCGCCTTCGAGAAGCAGTCGGAGAGCAACGCCATGTGGGCGCTGTCGATCCGCATCCCGTTCTCGCAGCCGCTCGTCGCCGGCGCCGGTGGCTACTTCGCCCCGATCGTGCGCGGCTACATCCGCAAGTCGGGCGCGCCGCTCGACACCGGTGCCAAGGTCGTCCTCAAGGACCGCCTCAACGCGCTGAAGAACCCGTACGCCCACCTGCACCAGGACGACATCACGCTCGAGTCGATCATGGAGTCCCCGCTGCTGTGGGACCCGATCCGCTACGCCGAGACGTGCCCGTCCTCCGACGGCGCGGCGGCGATGGTGATCGGCAGCGAGAAGGCCGCCAACGCCAGCAGCCGGCCGGTCGCCTGGATCAACGGCACGGCCGTCCGGTCCGAGCCGACGATGGGCGCCGGGCGCGACCGGGTCAACCCGCACGCCGGCCGGGACTGCGCGAAGGCGGTCTACGCGGAGGCCGGGATCACCGACCCGTACTCGCAGATCGACTGCGCCGAGATCTACGTGCCGTTCAGCTGGTTCGAGCCGATGTGGCTGGAGAACCTCGGCTTCGCCGACGAGGGCACCGGCTGGAAGCTCGTGCAGGACGGCGTGACGGAGCTCGGCGGCGACCTGCCGATCAACATGTCCGGCGGCGTGCTGTCGTCGAACCCGATCGGCGCGTCCGGGATGATCCGCTTCCTCGAGGTCGCCAACCAGGTGCGCGGCACCGCCGGCGCGCACCAGGTCGAGGGCGCGCGCACCGCCATGGGTCACGCCTACGGCGGTGGCTCGCAGTTCTTCGCGATGTGGGTCGTGGGCTCCGAGCCCACCGGAGGGACGTCATGACCGGTCGGCTGGACGGCAAGGTCGCGCTCATCACGGGCGCGGCGCGGGGGATGGGCGCTGCGGCGGCCCGGCTGTTCGTCGCGGAGGGCGCGTCCGTCGTGCTCGGCGACGTGCTGCCCGACGTCAAGGAGGTCGCGGCCGAGCTCGGCGAGGACCGCGCCGTCGCGGTGACGCTCGACGTCACCGACGAGGCCGCCTGGCGGGACGCGATCGCCGCCGGTGAGCAGCGCTTCGGCCGGATCGACGTGCTCGTGAACAACGCCGGCGTGCTGCTCATGGACGAGCTCGGCAAGACGACCAACGACGTCTACCGGAAGGTGAACGACGTCAACGCCTTCGGCTGCTTCCTCGGCATGCGCGAGACCGCGCCGGCGCTCGAGCGGGCGGGCGGCGGCGCCATCGTCAACCTGTCCAGCGTCGAGGGCCTGGGCGGCAACCGCTTCCTGGTCGCCTACACCGGCAGCAAGTTCGCGGTGCGCGGCATGACCAAGGCCGCGGCGATCGAGCTGGCGGACAAGGGGATCCGCGTCAACAGCGTGCACCCCGGCGGCATCGACACCCCGATGGTCAGGCACTTCATCCCGAACGACAAGGACATGGCCTGGATGGGTCGCCAGGTGCCGATGAAGCGCCCGGGCCTGCCCGAGGAGGTCGCGCAGGCGGTGGCCTTCCTCGCCAGCGACGCGGCGTCGTACATCACCGGGGCGGAGCTCGCCGTCGACGGCGGCGCGACCGCCACGTCCGGCTTCAAGCACTAGAGGGAGAGTCTCGTGGAGTTCAACCTGGCCGACATGCTCGAGTCCGTCGTGGACGCGGTCCCGGACCGGGAGGCGCTCTACGCCGAGGGTCGCCGGCTGACCTTCCGGCAGCTCGACGAGCGCGCGAACCAGCTCGCGCACCACCTCGCCGCGCAGGGCATCGGGCACGGTGACCACGTCGGCTGCCACATGATGAACGGCACGGAGTACCTCGAGACGATGCTCGCGCTGTTCAAGATCCGCGCGGTGCCGATCAACGTGAACTTCCGCTACGTCGAGGAGGAGCTGCTCTACCTCTACAACGACGCGAAGCTCAAGGCCGTCGTCTTCGACAGCGAGTTCGCGCACCTCGTCGCGCAGGTCATCGACCGCGTGCCGACGATGACCCACCTGCTGACCGTCGGCCCGACCGAGGGGGTCGCGCTCCCGCAGGGCACGCAGGAGTACGAGCCCGCGCTGGCGGCGCAGAGCACGGGTCGTGAG
>SCTD01000534.1 GCA_004299215.1 Frankiales bacterium
GCTGCAGGCGGCCGTGATCCTGGGCAGCGGCTCGGCGTCCTTCGAGATGCTCCGCTACCTCACCGAGCGGCTGCCCGCGATGGTCACGCCGAAGTGGGTGCGCAGCCGGATCCAGCCGATCGCGGTGCGCGACGTCCTGCGCTACCTCGTCGGGGCGGCGTCGCTGCCGACGGAGGTGTCGCGCCGCTTCGACATCGGCGGGCCGGAGGTGCTGACCTACGTCCAGATGATGCAGCGCTACGCCGCCGTCGCCGGGCTGCGCAGGCGGGTCATCGTGCCGGTGCCGCTGCTCACCCCGCGGCTGTCCGGCCACTGGGTCAACATCGTGACGCCGGTGCCCGGCGCGCTCGCCAGGCCGCTCGTGCAGTCGCTCGTGAACGAGGTGGTGTGCAGCGAGAGCGACATCAGGGACTACGTCCCGGACCCGCCGGAGGGGCTGCTCGGCTTCGACGAGGCCGTGCGCCTGGCGCTGCTCCGCGTCAAGGAGGCGGCCGTCGAGACGCGCTGGTCGTCGGCGTCCTGGCCCGGTGCGCCGTCCGACCCGCTGCCGAGCGACCCCGACTGGGCCGGCGGCTCGCTCTACGAGGACCTGCGCAGCACCCCGGTCGACGCCGAGCCGGCCGACCTCTGGACCGTGATCGAGGGCATCGGCGGCGAGCACGGCTGGTACTCCTTCCCGCTCGCCTGGGCCGTCCGCGGCCAGCTGGACCGGCTCGTCGGCGGCGTGGGCCTGCGGCGGGGCCGGCGCGACCCGGACGAGCTCTACGTCGGCGAGTCGCTGGACTTCTGGCGGGTCGAGGAGATCGTCGACGGCGAGCTGCTCCGGCTGCGCGCGGAGATGAAGGTCCCCGGTGCCGCGTGGCTGGAGCTCAAGGTGGAGGTCGACGACGCGGGCGGCACCCGCTACGTGCAGCGCGCCCTCTTCCACCCGCGCGGCCTGGCCGGGCACGCGTACTGGTGGGCGGTCGCGCCGTTCCACGGCGTGGTCTTCGGCGGCATGCTCGCCAACATCGCCGGCGAGGCCCGCCGGGTCGGGCTGCGGCGGCGCGCTGCCGCCTAGTCTGGGGCGGGTGACGAGCCTGTACGACGAGGTCGGCGGTGAGCCGGTCTTCCGCCAGCTGGTCGCCGACTTCTACGCCGGCGTCGCGCACGACCCCGTCCTCCGCCCGCTCTACCCCGACGACCTCGGTCCGGCGGAGGAGCGGCTGCGGATGTTCCTGGTGCAGTACTGGGGCGGACCCACGACGTACAGCGAGCAGCGCGGTCACCCGCGGCTGCGGATGCGGCACGTCTCCTGGCTGATCGGCGAGCGCGAGCGCGAGGCGTGGCTCTCGCACATGCTGCCCGCCGTTGCGCGGCTGGACATCTCGGACCAGGCGCGGGCCGCGATCTGGGACCACCTGGAGCGGGCCGCGCACTCGCTGATGAACGCCCCGCCGACGGACGACTCGCTGCTGAGGTAGCCGTCACCCCTCGGGTGGCTGGGCTCGCTCCTGATCGGCCCGCAGGTCCAGGAACACCTCCTGCCGATGGACGTCGACGTCACGAG
>SCTD01000535.1 GCA_004299215.1 Frankiales bacterium
CACCGCCGCCTGCACGAGGAGCACGGCCTGCAGCAGGAAGAGCGCCTGCAGGTGGAGCTTGGGCGGCAGCCGGTCCAGCGCAGCGAGCACGAGCGCGACGACACCGAGCGCGAGCGACAGCACGAAGACCGCGGTCGCCAGCGCCCCTGTCACGAGCGGCCCGTCACCGCAGCCAGCCGGCGGCTTCTGTCGCCCAGTAGGTCAGGACCATCCCGGCGCCGGCCCGGCGGATGGCGGTCAGCTGCTCGAGGACGATCCGCTCGCGCTCGATCCAGCCCTGCGCCGCTGCGGCTTCCACCATCGCGTACTCGCCGGAGACCTGGTACGCCGCGACCGGGACGTCGACCGCGTCGGCGACGGCGCGCACCACGTCGAGGTAGGCGCCGGCCGGCTTCACCATGACGGCGTCCGCGCCCTCGGCGACGTCGAGCAGAGCCTCCCGCACCCCTTCCGACGCCGACCGCGCGAAGGACTGCTGGTAGGCGGCCCGGTCGCCGAAGGCGGGCGCGCACTCCGCCGCGTCGCGGAACGGCCCGTAGTAGGCAGAGGCGTACTTCGCGCTGTAGGCCAGGATCGGCACCGTCGCGAAACCCGCTGCGTCCAGGGCGGTTCGGATCGCGGCGACCTGCCCGTCCATCATCCCGCTCGGCGCGATCACCTGGGACCCGGCGCGAGCCTGGGCCACCGCGGCCGAGGCGTAGCGGTCCAGCGTCGCGTCGTTGTCGACCTCACCGGAGTCGGTGAGCAGGCCGCAGTGCCCGTGGTCGGTGTACTCGTCGAGGCACAGGTCGGTCATCACCGCCAACGCGTCACCGACCTCGGCCACCACGTCGACCAGCGCCAGCTGCACGATCCCCGCCGGGTCGTCCGCACCGGAGCCCCGGGCGTCCTTGACCGCAGGGATGCCGAAGAGGATCAGCCCTCCCACACCAGCCGAGACCGCCTCGGCAGCAGCCTTCTTCAGCGAGTCGCGGGTGTGCTGGACGACGCCCGGCATGGAGCTGATCGGTTGTGGGGACCCGATCCCCTCCTTGACGAACACCGGCAGCACCAGGTCCGACGGTCGCACGTGCACGTCGGACACCAGCCGGCGCAGCGCCGGTGTCCGGCGCAGCCGCCGAGGACGGGCAGCCGGGAAGGTCACGCCTGCGCGGCCTTCGCGGCCGCGGCGCGAGCCCGCGCCACCTTGCGGCGGTGCGCGGCGCTCGGCAGCGCGTCGGTGGTGGCGCGCCGCTCGACCGCGAAGGCCGCGAGCGCCTCGACCAGCGTCGCCACGTCGGGCTTGGGCGCGAGCACGTCGACGCGCAGCCCGAGCTCCTTCGCGGTGGCGTCGGTCGCCGGGCCGATGCAGGCCAGGATCGTGGTGTCGTGCGGCTTCCCGGCGATGCCGACGAGGTTGCGCACCGTCGAGGACGAGGTGAAGAGCACGGCGTCGTAGCCGCCGCCCTTGAGCGCCTCCCGCGTCTCGGCCGGCGGCGGCGCCGCACGCACGGTCCGGTAGGCCGTGACGTCGTCCACCTGCCAGCCCAGCTCCTGCAGACCGGCCAGCAGCGTGTCGGTCGCGATGTCGGCGCGCGGCAGGAAGACCCGGTCGATG
>SCTD01000536.1 GCA_004299215.1 Frankiales bacterium
CGTCCTGTTCGTGGCCAGCCGCTTCACGGGCAAGCGCTCTGACCGGTACGTCGCGGCGACGCTGCTCGCCCCGACCGCGGTCCTGGTCGTCATCGGCCTCCTCTACCCGGGCCTGCGGACCATCGTCACGTCGTTCTTCGACGCCGGTGGTGACACCTTCATCGGGTTCGACAACTACTCGACGATCTTCACCGACGGCGGGCAGCTGAAGGTCCTGCGCAACACCTTCCTGTGGGTGGTCCTCACGCCGTTCCTCGCCACGGCGGTCGGCCTGGTCTACGCGATCATCATCGACCGCTCGCGGTTCGAGCCGATCGCCAAGGCGCTCATCTTCCTGCCGATGGCCATCTCGTTCGTCGGCGCGTCCATCATCTGGAAGTTCGTGTACGAGTTCCGTCCCGATCAGGGGCAGATCAAGCAGATCGGCCTGCTCAACCAGGTGGTGGTGGGCCTGGGAGGGTCGCCGCAGCAGTGGCTCATCGACGAGCCCTGGAACACGGTGTTCCTCATCATCGTGATGATCTGGATCCAGGCCGGCTTCGCCATGACGGTCCTGTCCGCCGCCATCAAGGCCATCCCCGAGGACATCGTGGAGGCCGCCCGGCTCGACGGGGTGGGCCGGCTCGGGATGTTCCGCTTCGTCACGCTGCCGACGATCCGTCCCGCGGTCGTGGTCGTCCTCACGACGATCGCGATCGCGACGCTCAAGGTCTTCGACATCGTGCGGACGATGACCGGCGGCAACTTCGGCACGAGCGTGGTCGCCAACGAGTTCTACGACCAGAGCTTCCGCTCGGACAACCAGGGCCTCGGCGCGGCGCTCGCCGTCCTGCTGTTCGTGCTGGTCGTCCCGGTCGTCGCCTACAACGTCCGGCAGCTGCGTGCCTCGGAGGGACGATGACCACGACCACCACCGCTCCGCCCGTCGCCGCGGTGACCGCGGCCGCCGACAAGGCCCACCGAGGGCTCAGCAGCCCGTGGGCGTCGCTGTTCGCGATCGTTCTCGCGGTCCTGTGGACGCTGCCGACGTTCGGGCTCCTCGTGACGAGCTTCCGCCCGCAGCGCCAGATCGGCAGCAGCGGCTGGTGGACCGCCTTGACCGACCCGCAGTTCACGCTCGCGAACTACGAAGCGGTGCTGTCCTCCACCGGCCGGGCGTCACTGGCCGACTACTTCATCAACTCCTTCGTCATCACGATCCCCTCCGTGATCATCCCGGTCTTCCTGGCCCTGCTCGCGGCCTACGTCTTCGCGTGGGTCGACTTCCGCGGACGCAGCCTGCTGTTCGTGGCCGTCTTCGCGCTGCAGATCGTCCCGATCCAGGTCACCCTCATCCCGCTGCTGCGTCTCTACGTCGACACCGACCTGGCCGGCTCCTTCTGGGCGATCTGGCTGTCGCACTCGATCTTCGCGCTGCCGCTCGCCATCTTCCTGCTGCACAACTTCATGCGAGAGATCCCTCGGGAGCTGCTGGAGGCGGCCCGGGTCGACGGCGCCGGGCATGTGCAGATCCTGTTCCGGGTGCTGCTGCCGCTGCTCACCCCGGCCCTCGCGGCCTTCGGCATCTTCCAATTCCTCTGGGTCTGGAACGACCTGCTCGTCGCGCTGACGTTCTCCGGCGGCACGTCCGAGCGCGCGCCCATCACGGTGGCGCTCGCGAACCTGGCCGGCACGCAGGGCACGGCCTGGCACCTGCTGTCGGCGGGTGCGTTCGTGGCCATCATCGTCCCGGTCGCGGTCTTCCTCGCCATGCAGCGCTACTTCGTGCGCGGGCTGCTCGCCGGCGGGCTCAAGGGCTGAGCGCCGCGCGCCAGCGCGGCGTACCACGCGAACGACCGCTTGGGCGTGCGCTGCTGAGTGGTGCGGGCGACCGAGACCAGTCCGAACGTCTGGGTGTACCCCTGGGCCCACTCGAAGTTGTCCATCAGCGACCACACGAAGTAGTCCAGGACCGGCAGGCCGGAGGCGCGCGCCTGCTCGACGGCGGCCAGGTGCTGCTGCAGGTAGGCGATCCGGTCGGGATCGTCGACGCGGCCATCGGCACCGCGCACGTCGTCCGGGAAGGCTGCGCCGTTCTCGGTGACCCGCAACGGAACTCCGGGGAGCTCGGTTGCCACCCGCTCCAGCACCGTCAGCAGCCCTGACGGGTCGACCTCCCAGCCCATCGTGGTGAGCGGGGGCCGTGGGCGGAAGGCGAACGGCGCGGCGCCGGGGTAGGCGTCGACGTCCTGGCCCACGCCCGCCTCGGCACCGGTCGGGGCCCCCACCCGGAACGGGGTGTAGTAGTTGACACCGACCCAGTCGGCGGATCCCCGGACCCGCTCGAGATCGCCCGGCAGGACCACGCCCCGCGGCCCCGGGAGCAGGGCGGGCGAGGTCAGCGTTTGCGGGATCGTGCCGCGGGCGAGCGGGTCGAGCCACAGGCCGTTCTGGACCGCGTCGACGTGCGCGACCGCCGCAGGGTCGCCGTCCGGCTCCCGGTGCACGGGCGCGAGGTTCAGCACGATGCCGACCTCGGCGGCTCCGGCCACCGCTCGCACCGCCTCACGGCCCAGGGCGTGGCTGAGCAGCAGGTGGTGCGCCGCCGCGTACGCGCTGCCGGGTTCGCGGCGCCCGGGGGCGAAGACCCCGGCTGCGTAGCCGAGGAAGGCCGTGCACCACGGCTCGTTGTGCGTCGCCCACGTCGTGACGCGGTCACCCAGCCGCTCGGCGACGATCCCGGCGTAGTCGGCGAAGCGCAGCGCCGTCTCCCGGGCCGGCCACCCGCCGGCGTCCTCGAGCGGCTGCGGCAGGTCCCAGTGGTAGAGCGTGGGGAAGGGCCGGATGCCGCGGGCGAGCAGCCCGTCGACCATCGCGTCGTAGTGGTCCAGCCCGCGCTGCTCCACCTGGCCACGTCCTGCCGGCTGGACCCGGGGCCAGGCGACGGAGAAGCGGTAGGCCGTGACGCCGAGCTCGACCAGCAGCGCGAGGTCGTCGGCGACGCGCGCGTAGCTGTCGCAGGCGACCGAGCCGTCGGAGCCGTCCTTGACCGCGCCCGGGCGCTCCGTGAACACGTCCCACACCGACCGCCCGCGGCCGTCCGCCCGGACCGCGCCCTCGACCTGGTAGGCGGACGTGGCTGTCCCGAGACCCAGCGGGGGGAGGCTGCTCACGACGAGGGCGTACCCGGCGGCATCGTCGTCAGCACGGCCTGCTCGTCCGGCTTCTGCGGCAGCACGTTGGCGACGTAGCTGCGCACGGCGGCCGCCGTGCCGACGTCGCGGCCCGCCTGCTCGGACAGGAACCAGCGGTGCTCGAGGACCTCGTGGAAGACCTCGGCCGGCTCGAGCTTGCCGCACAGGTCGCGCGGCACGGCCTGCACCACCGGGCGGAAGACCTCGGTGAGCCACTGGTAGGCCACGAGCTCCTCGGGCTCCTCACGCCGGCCGGCAGCCGCGAAGGCGTCCAGGTCGTTGAGGAGGCGCCTGGCCTGGTTCTCCTCGGCGTCGAGCCCGGTCAGGCGCAGCAGCCGCCGAGCGTGGTGCCCGGCGTCGACGACCTTGGGCTGCACGAGGACCCGGT
>SCTD01000537.1 GCA_004299215.1 Frankiales bacterium
CACCCGATGCTCGACGCCGCGAGCGGTCACCTGGCCGCTGCCGGCGGCAAGCGGGTGCGCCCGCTGCTCGCGCTGCTGGCTGCCCGGCTCGGCGACCCGACCGCCACCGGCGTGGTCGACGCCGCGGTCGTGGTCGAGCTGACCCACCTCGCGACGCTCTACCACGACGACGTCATGGACGAGGCCGACGTGCGCCGCGGCGCCCCGTCGGCGAACGCTCGCTGGACCAACACCGTCGCGATCCTCACCGGTGACTTCCTCTTCGCCCGCGCGTCCGACCTGACGGCCGGGCTCGGCACCGAGGCGACCCGGATCCAGTCGCGCACCTTCGCCCGGCTGGTCGAGGGGCAGATCTCCGAGACGGCCGGTCCCGCCCACGGGCAGGACGCCGTCGAGCACCACCTGCAGGTCATCGCCGACAAGACCGCCTCGCTGCTCGCGACCTCCGCGCGGCTCGGCGCGCTCATGGCCGGCGCACCGCCGGCGCACGTCGAGACCGTGGCCCGCTTCGGCGAGGTGTTCGGCGCCGCCTTCCAGCTCTCGGACGACCTCATCGACGTGCTGTCGGAGTCCGGCCAGTCCGGCAAGACCCCGGGCACCGACCTGCGCGAGGGCATCCGCACCCTCCCCGTGCTGCTCGTGCTCGCCTCCGACGACGAGGCCGGCGCCCGTCTGCGCGAGCTGCTGCAGAGCGACCTCACCGACGACGCCCGGCTGACCGAGGCGCTCGGCCTGCTGCGCGCGCACCCGGCGATGCAGATCGCCCGCGACCGGCTGGAGTCCTACGTCGAGCAGGCCAGGTCGATCGCCGACGACCTGCCGGACGGTCCCGTGCGCACCGCGCTGTCGTCGCTCACCGACTTCGTGCTGGCGCGCACCGGCTGACGTGCCGCTGACCGCCGCCGCGCCGGCACCGCTCGTCCTCGACCGGGGGCGGCGCTACTCCCTGACCGTGCTCAACGTCGGGCTGGCCTGCTGCGCCGTGGAGGCTGTCGTCGCCTCGCTCGACGCCGACGGCGTCGTGCCGCTCGCCGGTGCGGACCGCGACGTCCAGGTGATGGTGGTGTCCGGCACCGTCACCTCGAAGCTCGCGCCGCTGGTGCAGCGGCTGCACGCCTCGCTGCCCGGCCCGGTGCGGGTCGTCGCTTTCGGCGCCTGCGCGAGCAGCGGCGGGCCGTACTGGGACAGCTACTGCGTCACCGCCGGCGTCGACCAGCTGGTCCCGGTCGACCTCTACGTCCCCGGCTGCCCACCCCGGCCGCAGGCGCTGCTCGACGCGCTGGACTCCCTCCCGTGACCGACCTCGTGGCCCGCCTGTCCGCCGTGCTGCCCGACGCCGTGGTCGCGCAGTCGTACGGCGTCGTCACCGCCGACGTCGACCGTGACCGGTGGGTGGCGGCCGTCACCGCGGTGCGCGACGACCCGGAGCTCGACGGGTCGTACTTCGACGTGCTGCTCGCCGTCGACGAGCACCCGGCGGGCTTCGACGTCGTCGTGCGGCTGTGGTCGGTGGCGCGGCGGCACGGCGTGCACCTGCGCACCCGCTGCCCGCGCGAGGACCCCAGGGTGCCGTCCCTGACCGGCGTCTTCGCGGGCGCCGCCTGGCACGAGCGGGAGGCCGCCGAGATGCTGGGCCTGTCCTTCGACGGCCACCCCGGGCTCACCCCGCTGCTGCTGCCGGACGGCTTCGAGGGTCACCCGCTGCGCAAGGAGCGGGTGCTCGCCGCGCGGCGGGCGCCGTGGCCCGGCGCCGTCGACCCCGCCGACCGCCCCGGCCGACCCGCCAAGCGGGTCACGCCCCCCGGCTCGCCGCCCCCCGTCCCTCCGGGAGACCCGCTGTGAACACGCCCCCCGCCCGGAGCCGCGGCACCATCGCGCTGCTCGAGGAGAACTGCACCGTCTGCATGCTCTGCGCCCGCGAGTGCCCGGACTGGTGCCTGGTCGTGGAGGGCCACACCGAGACCGGCCCGCCCGCGAAGCCCGGCGGCCGGCCGCGGGTGACCAACGTGCTCGACCGGTTCGCCATCGACTGGTCGCTCTGCATGTACTGCGGCATCTGCGTCGAGGTGTGCCCCTTCGACGCCCTCTTCTGGGCGCCCGCGCTGGTGCCCGCCGAGGGGGAGCGGCCGGTCGAGGAGCGGGACGACCTGCGGCAGTGGGTCGCGCAGGTCCCGCCGCCACCCGCGCTCGACCCCGCCGCCGAGCCGTCGGAGGAGGCCGAGGCCGCCGCGCGCCTGGAGTCCGTCGCCGCCGCCCGCGCCCCCCGTACGCCCTGACCCCCGGAGGAACGACGGCACCGGGCACCGCGTTGACACAGGCGCAGCCACATCCACCGGGAGGGACTCCGTGCACTCGCACCGCAACGGGCTGAAGACGGCCATGCTGCTCGGCCTGATGTCGGCCCTGATCCTGTTCGTGGGCGCGCAGTTCGGGTCCGGCGGCCTGATGGTCGCGCTCGTCATCGCGCTCGGCGTCAACGGCTACTCCTACTTCTACAGCGACAAGCTCGCGCTGCGGAGCATGCGGGCCTACCCGGTGAGCCAGGTGCAGGCTCCCAAGCTGTACGCCGTCGTGGGCGAGCTCGCGCAGAGCATGCGCATCCCGATGCCGCGGCTCTACCTCAGCCCGACCACGGCGCCGAACGCCTTCGCCACCGGCCGCAACCCGGCGAACGCCGCGGTCTGCTGCACCGAGGGCATCCTCGAGCTGCTCGACGAGCGCGAGCTGCGCGGGGTGCTCGGCCACGAGCTCGCGCACGTCGGCAACCGCGACATCCTCATCGCGTCCGTGGCGGCGGCCCTCGCCACCGTCATCACGTTCCTGGCCAACATGGCCCAGTTCGCGATGATCTTCGGCGGGCGTGACCGGGAGGGCGGCAACGTGCTGTCCAGCCTGCTGCTGATCATCCTCGGCCCGCTGGCCGCCGGCGTCATCCAGGCGGCGATCAGCCGGAGCCGCGAGTTCCAGGCCGACGCGACCGGGGCGCAGCACACCGGGGACCCGCTGGCCCTCGCGAGCGCGCTGCGCAAGCTCGAGCTGGGCACGGCCGCCCGACCGCTCGTCGAGGACCCCAGCCTGGCCCCGACCTCCAGCCTCATGATCGCCAACCCGTTCCGCGGCGGCGGCATCGGCAAGCTCTTCAGCACCCACCCGCCGATGGCCGACCGCATCGCCCGCCTCGAGGAGATGGCGGGCTACCGCCGCTAGCGGTAGTTGGTGAACTGGAGGGCGAAGTCGAAGTCGGCGCCCTTGAGCAGCGCGATGACGGCCTGCAGGTCGTCCTTCTTCTTCGCCGAGACGCGCAGCTGGTCGCCCTGGATCTGCGCCTGCACGCCCTTGGGGCCCTCGTCGCGGATCAGCTTGCTGACCTTCTTGGCGTTCTCCTGGTTGATGCCCTCGTTCACCGAGCAGGTCAACCGGTACTCCTTGCCCGACTGCTGCGGCTCCCCGGCCTCGAGCGTCTTGAGGGACACCTGGCGCTTGACGAGCTTCTCCTTGAAGACGTCGAGCAGCGCCGCGCAGCGCTCCTCGGAGGACGCCTTGATGACGATCGACTCCCCCGACCACTCGATCGAGGCGCCGGTCCCCTTGAAGTCGTAGCGGGTCGCCGCTTCCTTGGCGG
>SCTD01000538.1 GCA_004299215.1 Frankiales bacterium
TTCGAGTCCTGCTACGTCCACCCCCGAGCTCAGCGCGACGAGCGCGTGCCGCCCCCGCCCCACGGCCTCCCGGAGCGTCGCCAGCCGCTCCGCGCTGGCCGCGCACGACTCGTAGCGCTCGAGGAGAGCGCTCAGCTTCAGCACCAGGTCGGCGGTGCGCGCGACCATGCGCTCGGTGTCGTCGGCGTTCGCCATGTACGTCCCCCACTCGGTCGGATCAAGGACCGGCCGCGAGTGTGGCACCGGCAGAGGCGGAACGACACCCGAGCGCCCGACCTGGGCGGAAGGTCGGGAATGGTCCCCGCCGCGCCTCCCCGGAGATCGCCCTCCGCCCCACCAGACTCGCCGCCATGCCCCGCCGCCTCGTCCTCGCCCTCAGCGCCTGCCTGCTCGCCGCCGCCTGCGGTGACGACCCGGAGCTCAGCGGAACGGGGGCCACCAGAGGCCCGTCGCCGTCCGCTGCGCCGACCACCGCCGCCGTGGAGCCGTCGCCGACCCCGAGCCCCACCGAGGCCGCCTTCACGGGCGGCACCGGCCGGGTCGAGAAGGAGCCCACCGGAGGTCCGCTGTCGGTCGTCGCGGTCCGTGCCGCGCGCCAGGACGGGTACGACCGGGTCGTCTTCGAGCTGGACGGCCGCGAGGCGGGCGCACCCGGATGGACGGTCGAGTACGTCGACGACCCGCGTCGTGACGGCTCCGGCGACCCGGTCGAGGTGAAGGGCGACAAGACGCTGGTGGTCCTGATCAGCGGCAGCGGCTACCCGTTCGACACCGGCGTCGAGGAGGCCGAGCGCGCCGCGGTCGGCGCCGACCTCGAGGTGGTGCAGGACGTGGTCCTCGGATCGGTCTTCGAGGGCGTGTACGAGGCCTTCGTCGGGGTCGACGGCGAGCGGCCGTTCACGGTCTTCCGGCTGGCCGACCCGGCCCGCCTGGTGGTGGACATCGCGCACGACTGACGGGAATCGGACAGGCTGCCGGGGGCTTGACCCCGAAGACCGTGCCCCCTGCTGAGGAGACTCCATGCCCACTCGTACCGCACGCACCGCCTGGAACGGCGGCCTGACCGACGGAGCCGGCCAGGTCGAGCTGACCAGCAGCGGGGTCGGGACCTACCCGGTCGACTTCCCCAAGCGGGCGTCGGACGACCCCCAGGGCGTCACCAGCCCCGAGGAGCTCATCGCCGCCGGCCACTCCGCCTGCTTCGCGATGTCCCTGTCGAACGAGATCGCCCATGCCGGCGGCACCCCGCACGGCATCGAGGTGGTGGCCGAGGTGGACCTCGGCCCGGACAGCAAGAACGGTGGCTTCATCCTCACGGCGATCCGGCTGAAGGCCGTGTGCGAGGTCGACGGGCTGGACGAGGCCGGCTTCCGCAAGGCCGCCGAGGCCGCCGAGAACGGCTGCCCGGTCAGCAAGGCGCTGGCGGCGGTCGACGTCACCGTGGAAGCGACGCTCGCCTCCTGACACTAGGCTCGGCGGACCCTGCTCGCCGCGTCCCTGGAGCCCTCTCGTGCCGTCCGATCCCGCCCTCGCCCTGCCGCCCGTGACCGGGGAGCAGGCGGGGACGACGGCCGGCGAGCTCCTCAAGGCGGCGGGGGTCAAGGACACCGCCGTCGCCCGCGTGAACGGCGAGCTGCGCGACCTGGCCCACGTCGTGGCCGAGGGCGACGTCGTGGAGGCCGTGCCGTACGGCAGCGAGGACGGGCGCGCCGTGCTGCGCCACAGCGCGGCCCA
>SCTD01000539.1 GCA_004299215.1 Frankiales bacterium
GACCCGTCCGGTGCGACCACCGGCCCCGCGTCCAGCAGCGACTGCCACAGCGGGTAGGGGTCGACGACGTCGACGGTGGCGAGCAGGTCGTCCATCGAGGGAGCGGTCGTCACGGGACCTCCAGTCGTACGGGCGCGGACAGCACGTCGGCGCCGGCCGTCTCGGGCAGGGTGCGCAGTGCGAGCACGCTCGTCGCGGCGAGCAGCGCCAGTCCGAGCACGGTCACAGCAGGGTCGAGCACGGGCGCGAGCAGCCCGGTCAGCAGCAGGCCCACGCTGCCGGCCACCACGATGACCGCGCCGGACACGGCGCCGAGCGTCCCGCGCACCTCGGTCGGGAAGAGCTCGCCGGCGAAGGCGCTGCGCACGGCCTGCACCGACGCATCGGCAGCGGCGAGGAAGAAGAAGCCGGGGACGTAGAGCAGCGGCTCGCCGCTGAAGACCAGCAGCGCGCCGGCGGAGAAGCCGAGCACCGAGACGGTGAGGATCGGCTTGCGGCCGAAGCGGTCGCTCAGCCGACCGCCCACGACGTAGCCGAGCAGCGTCGTGGGCGCGGCCGCGAAGACGATGACCGTGAACAGGCCCTTCCACCCGTAGTCGTCCTGCGCCAGCTCGGCGGCGAAGAAGAACGACGTCGTCGCGAGCATCCCCACGGCGGCCAGCACCAGCAGCAGCCGGCGCAGGTGCGCGGCCGACGCCGGCGGCAGCGACGGCCACCACGGCTGGCGGACGCGGTCCGCCGCGGCAGCCACGGCGTACGCCCTCGTCTCGGCCAGGTTGCGGCGCAGGTAGATGACGACGGCGAGCGGTACGAGCGCCACGACGTAGAACAGGCGCCAGCCGAGCGGCGTGCTGTCGACGGCGAGCAGCAGCAGCGCGACCAGCCCGAAGCCGGCGGTGGAGATGATGCCGAGCATGCCGATGCCGGCGCCGCGGTGCTCCGGCCGCAGCTCCTCGGTGAGCACGACGCCGGCGAGCGTCTCCTCGGTGCTGAGGAAGACGCGGGCCAGCACCTGCAGCACCACGAAGACGACCAGCCCCGCGGCCAGCGCTGTCGCGCCGGTGAGGACCGTGAACGCGAGCACGCTGATCAGCAGCATCGGCCGGCGTCCCCAGCGGTCGGCCAGGCGGAGCGTCACCACTCCCCCGAGCGCACCGAGCCGGATGATCGCCACCCCGATCCCGAACGTCGCCACCGAGACGCCCAGCCCGTCGGCGATGACCGGTGAGGCGAGCGCGAGCAGGCCGGTGTCGTAGTTGGTGAAGAAGCCGACCAGGCACAGCGGCAGCAGCACCGACCACTCGCGGGAGTCGAAGCGGGTCACCAGCTCGCGCCTGCTCAGCGGAAGACCAGCCCCTCGTAGGTGCCTGCGTCCCGCCACTGCGCCAGGTAGCTGAAGAACGCCGCGGCACCGGCGGGGTAGCCGACCGCCAGCCGGCCGCGCAGGCCCGCGTCCTGGCCCTCGTTGTTGTAGTAGCCGGGCGTGCAGTCCGGCGAGGTGATGAGCATCCCCGGATGGGTCAGCAGCAGGTCGACCCAGGCGTCCTCGGCCGCGCGGCTGACCTCGACCTCGGCGTGCCCCTGGTCGAGGGCGTGCCGCACGACCTGCGCGATGGTGCGGCCGGACTCGGTCAGGTTGTGCGGGATGTTCGAGATGAGGTTGGCGCCCTGCGTGGGCTGCACGAAGAAGGCGTTCGGGAAGCCGTGCACGTAGGTGCCGTGCAGGCTGCGCATCCCGTCCGCCCAGCGCTCGGACAGGCGTACGCCATCGCGTCCGGTCAGGTCGTAGCCGGCCCGGCGCGTGTAGTCCGTGCCGACCTCGAAGCCGGACGCGTAGACGATGCAGTCCACCTCGTGCTCGCGGCCGTTCGCGACGACGCCGCGCTCGGTGATCCGCTCGACGCCGCGGCCGTCGGTGTGCACGAGGTGGGTGCCGGGCTCGTTGAAGGCCTGCAGGTACTCGTCGGAGAAGCACGGCCGCTTGCACAGCTGGCGGTACCACGCCTTGAGCGCCTCGGCCGTCGCCGGATCCCGGACGACCTCGTCCACGCGCGCGCGGATCTCCTCCATCTTCTCGTAGTCGGAGTCCTCGAACGCCGCGCGCATCTTCTCCGGCGTGAGGTCCTCCGGCGGCAGCGCCAGGATGCGCGCCCGGATGCGGCGGGCGATGTCGGTCCAGCCGTCCTGCACGAGGTCCTCGTCGGCGGCGACACCCGTCTGCGTCGCGGTGAAGTTCTCCAGCCAGCGCTGCTGCCAGCCCGGTGTGGCGACCTCGGCGAACCACTCGGGGTCGAGCGGCCGGTTGGCGCGGACGTCGACCGACGAAGGCGTGCGCTGGAAGACGTGGAGCTCGCGTGCCGCACGCGCCAGCGGCGGCACGCACTGCACGGCCGTCGCGCCCGTCCCGATGACGGCCACCCGCTTGTCCGCGAGGCGGTCCAGCGGGGCTCCGAGCGGGTCGCCCCCGGTGTAGTCGTAGTCCCAGCGGCTGGTGTGGAAGCTGGCCCCCTGGAAGGTCGAGATCCCTGGGATGCCTGGCAGCTTGGGCACGTGCAGCGGTCCGATGCCCATGACGAGGAACTGCGCTGTGAAGGCGTCGCCGCGGTCGGTGCGCACGACCCAGCGCGACCTCTCGGCGTCCCAGGTCAGGTCCTGCACCTCGGTGTGGAAGAGCGCGTCGTCGTAGAGCCCGTAGTGCTTGGCGATCCGCCCGCAGTGCTCGAGGATCTCCGGCCCTGCGGCGTACTTCTCGGTCGGCCGGTAGCCAGTCTCCTCGAGCAGCGGCAGGTAGACCATCGACGCCGTGTCGCACCGCGCACCGGGGTAGCGGTTCCAGTACCAGGTGCCGCCGACGTCACCGCCCTTGTCGACGAGCCGTACGTCGTCGACGCCGGCCTCCTTCAGCCGGGCCGCCGTCACCAGGCCCGCGAAGCCCGCGCCGACGACGCAGACGGTCACGGAGTAGGTGACCGGCTCGCGCCCGGTGCGCGGGGTGTACGGGTCGTCCAGGTAGTGCTCGAGGACTCCCGTCAGGCGGAGGTACTGGTCGTTGCCGTCCGGCCGCAGCCGCTTGTCGCGCTCGGCGAGGTACCTCTGCCGGACCGCCTCCTTGTCGATCTGGGTGCCGTCGGGACGCCGCGGGCCGCTCATATCCGCACGGGCGGGCGGGAGCGGACCCCGCGGAAGCGGCCGACGCCACGAGCGGGTACGACGAGCTCGGCGACCGGCTCGGCGCGCCGGGCGCGGACGGCTCCACCGAGCGCCCGTGGGGCGACCGCCGGCTGCCGCGCGAGCCGGACCGCCTGCACCGCCAGCAGGGCGAGCACCGCGACGGC
>SCTD01000540.1 GCA_004299215.1 Frankiales bacterium
CTACGGAGGAGGGGCTGGCGCACTACGCCCGCCGCTTCGAGGTGCTCTCCACCGAGGTGGCCCTGCTGGAGCAGCGGCTGCGCAGCGGCGCCGGCGACCCGCTGGCCATCGCCCAGTCCGCGGAGCGGTTGAAGGGGACGATCCCGACCGCCTCCGCCGTCGGCGACCTCGCTGCGCTGGAGCGCCGGGTCGACGGGCTGCTCGGCAAGACCGCCGAGGCGGTCGAGGCCGGCAAGGCCAGGAAGGCCGAGGCCCGGGCGCGTGCCGCCGAGGCCAAGGCCGCGCTGGCCGACGAGGCCGAGCAGCTGGCCGGCAGCTCCGAGTGGAAGACCGCCGGCGAGCGGCTGCGCGGGCTGACCGACGACTGGAAGCGCCTGCCGCACCTGGACCGCAAGGGCGAGGACGAGCTCTGGCAGCGCATCGCCGCCGCCCGCAAGCGGTTCACCGAGCGCCGCACCCAGCACTTCAGCGCGCTCGAGGAGCAGCGCGGCGTCTCCCAGGAGCGCAAGGAGAAGCTCATCAAGGAGGCCGAGTCGCTCTCCTCGTCGACCGAGTGGGGCCCGACCGCCGGCCGCTACAAGCAGCTGATGAGCGACTGGAAGGCCGCCGGGCGCGCGCCGCGCGAGGTCGAGGACGAGCTCTGGAAGCGCTTCAAGGGCGCGCAGGACGCCTTCTTCACCGCCCGCAACGCGCACTTCGCCGTGCAGGACGAGGAGCTCCGCGGCAACCAGAAGGTCAAGGAGGAGATCCTCGCCGAGGCCGAGACCATCGACCCGTCGCAGGGGCTCGACAAGGCCAAGGCCCGGTTGCGCCAGCTGCAGGACCGCTGGGAGGCGGCCGGCAAGGTCCCCCGTGACGTCATGCGGTCGCTCGAGGACCGGATGGGTGCGGTCGAGGAGAAGGTCCGCAACGCCGGCGAGCAGCGCTTCAAGGCCTCCGACGAGTCGCCGTTCGCGGCCAAGCTGCGCGAGAAGGTCGTCGAGCTCGAGGGCAAGCTGGAGAAGGCGCGGGCCGCCGGCCGACCGACCGACGAGCTCGAGGCCGCGCTGGTCACCCAGAAGCAGTGGCTCGCCCAGGCGGGAGGGTCGGTCGACACCTCGACGCCCGCGCCCGCCGCCGAGGCGGGGCCCGCGGCCGCGAAGAAGAAGCCCACGACCGCCTGGGTCCGCGCGGACTAGGCGCTAGACCACCTTCGCGCGCAGGACGTCGACGGTGCGCGACCAGGCCAGCCGGGCGTCCGCCTCGGAGTAGGTGCCGAGCGCGTTGGTGTCGTTGTGGAAGGCGTGCCCGGCGTCGTAGAAGTGGAACTCCACCTCGGCGCCGGACTCCCTCCGGATCTGCTCGGCCTGCGCCTTCGCCTCCTCGGCCGGGTAGAAGTCGTCCTTCAGCCCGTAGTGCCCCTGCACCGCGGCGGTGAGCCCGGCGTAGGTCTGGGGCACGGCCGGGCCGACGCCGTAGTACGGCACGGCCGCGCTCACCCGGTCGCCCTGCTGCGCAGCCAGCATCAGCACGAAGCCGCCGCCCATGCAGAAGCCGACGGCGCCGACTGTCGAGCTCGTGACGGCGTCGTGGCCGAGCAGGAAGTCGACCGCTCCAGCCAGGTCGCGGGCGGCCTGGTCCATCGGGAGCGACATCATCATCGAGCCGGCCTCGTCGGCGTCGTGCGTGGTGCGCCCGCCGTAGAGGTCCGGGGCGAGCGCGACGAAGCCCTCGGCCGCCAGCCGGTCGGTGACGTCGGCGATGTGGTCGGTGAGGCCCCACCACTCCTGGATCACGATCACACCGGGGCCGGAGCCGGACGGCGGCAGTGCGAGGTAGCCGTGCGCCTGAGTGCTGCCGCTCGGGAAGGTCGTGTTCTGACGGGATGCGTTCTCGGCCATGCCCCGGACCCTAAGGGAGGACGTCCTCCAGGGCACGCCCGACGGACGGCACCTGACCGCCGCCTACGCGCGGCGGCTGGCGCCCCACCTCGGG
>SCTD01000541.1 GCA_004299215.1 Frankiales bacterium
CGGCACGACGACGGCAGGTGCGCGATGACGCGGGACGAGGACCTCGTGCCGGAGGCGGATGCGGCGGTGGGCGATCTGCTGCAGGGGCTGGCGCTGCTCGGCGCTGGACCGGTTCCGGTCCCCAGCTCGGCGCTGCGGATGTTCCTGGCAGAGCAGCAGGTCGTCGCGATCCCGCTCCCGAGACAGGCCGCCGCGACCGAGACCGACCCTGCGGAACCCCGCGGTCGCGGTGCACACCGTCACTCGCAGGCTGCCTCGACCGGCCGTACGTGGCGGCCGGGCCGGCTCACGGCTCGATTCGCGTCCCTGGGCCTGGCGATGAAGGTCGTGCTCGGCGGCGGCGTCGCGCTCGCCGGTGTGACCGGAGCCGGCGTGGCAGGGGCACTGCCTCCGGCGCTCCAGGACGCGTGGGACGGGGCGTTCACCTCGGCGCCGCCGTTCCACGCCCCTGCGGCGGACGAGCCCGCGCAGCCGGATCCGGCGCCCGAGCAGCCCGCGGCAGGCTCGCGTTCTGCGCCCGCGCCGGCTGCCGGACCGGAGGCACCTGGCGGTGGGCGGCTGCCGGAACCGACGGACCCGGAGGACGCGTCCGGTCCACGCGACGAGCTGGGACCGCCGGCTGCGGGCGCGGGCGCTGCACCCGTCACCCAGCAGCCAGACGCCGCCGCGGGGTACGTCCCGCCCCCGACGCGCGACGCAGCGGAGCAGGACGCTGCGCCGGTGCCGGCTGCACCGGTTGCGCCGCAGCCCGCGTACGACGAGGGACCAACGGCCAGCCATGCGCCGGCCGGCGAGACGTGGGCGCCTGCCCCGGACGAGCCGACGACGGAACCCCTCTACCCGTCGAGCGCGCCCGCGTCGCCCAGCGGCGAATCCACCTGGGAGCCGACCCACGACCAGCCGTGGACGGCACCAGCGCCGACCAGCAGCGATGCGACGGCCGGAGGCCACTCGACCGGGGGCGGCTCCGGAAGCTGGTAGCCGCTGTTCGTTCACGCACGCCGCCCGTCCGGGGCGGTCGTTGCTGGGCCGCTGCTCCGGTGGGTCAGCGCGCGGACCATCGACGGGACGTCCTGCGCGACTTGAGCTGGCGGCAGGAGTGCATCGCACGCGCAGCACCCGAACACGCCGAGCGCCACGAGCCGGGCGCACGTCCGTCCTGAGCGGCGGTCCGGTGCTCAACCCCCACGCGACCCAGACGACGCGAGGCCGACTTCCCCTCCACAGCGCTCGCAGTTCGCAGCTCGCGGGGGACCTCGTCCTGCCCGCCAGCCTGAGGAGCGCGCTAGCAAGTTATGCCTCTGGGCAGCAGACCGTCCGCTGCGCGTCCGGCCTGCTGCCCTGAGGCGGGGCGACCGGCGGGTCGCTGGGGCCGCCCGGGCGCGGACGGGCAAGGCTTCCGGGCGCCCCCTGGGAGCTGTCGCCGGCTGAAGATCTTGGCGGTGTGCTGTCACAGCGGGTGCTCAGATCGCACCTACGTCTGGTGACGGACCCGTGCGGGTTCGGAACGGGGACGCGGGATGGACGGCAACGCGGACGATCATGCCGGGGCGGCAGAGAACGTGGTGGCGATGTGGCCAGGCGGTGCCGAGGAGGAGATATCGCCGGCTGGGGTGGCTCGGCACCGGCGGCATCGGTTTCCGGGGCGGACGGAGTCGGTGCGGGCCCGGTACGACACCGACGAGCTCGCCGCGGTCGCGGCGGCGGCTGATCGGGCCGGGCTGACGACCAGCGGCTACGTCGCCGCGGCGGCGCTGGCCGCCGCGTCGGGCAGTGAGCCGCCGGACGCGTCGGGGGATCGGGAGCTGCTGGGTGAGCTGCTGCAGGCCCGCCTGGCGGTGCGCCGCTATGCGGTGAACGTCAACCAGGGCGTCGCGGCACTCAACAGCGGCGCCGGGGCGCCGGTGTGGCTGGAGCGGGCGGTCGCCGGCTGCGACCGGGCCGTGAACCGCCTGGACGAGTTGACGGTGCGGCTGCTGCAGCGGCGTTCCTGACCTCGCCGAGCGGGCAGGCGGCGACGCGCGGACGGCGGGAGTGGGTGGGTGATCGGGACGGTGCTGCCTCGCGGCAAGCAGGTCGGCGGGCTGCTGCGCTACCTGTTCCGCGAGGGTCTGGCCGGTGAGCACGGGCTGGCGGCCGATCACGTCGCGCCGCGGCTGATCGCCGCCTGGGACCCCGACCTCACGACCCTCGAGCCGAAGTCGGCCGCGGCGGGTGGGCGGGATGTGCGGGCGCTGGCGGCGGCTCTGAACGCGCCGCTGGCGTTCGCGAACGTCGACCCGACGACGAAGCCGGTGTATCACCTGGCGATCGCCGCGGCGAAGGACCCAACGACCGGGCGGCTGCTGGACCGGCCGCTGAGCGATGCGCAGTGGGCTGACGTCGCGCAGGAGTACCTGCACCAGATCGGGCTCGCGCCGCGCGGCGATGAGCAGGCGGTGCGGTGGGTGGCGGTCCGGCACGCCGATGATCACATTCACGTCGTCGCGACGCTGGCCCGGCAGGACGGGCGGCGGGTGTTCCCGCGCAATGACCACTACCGCGCGCGGGAGGCCAGCCTGACCGTGGAGGACCGCTACGGCCTCATTCCGACGAGCCCGGCCGGGCGGACCAGCAGCCGCGTCCCGACCCGGGCCGAGACCCGCAAGCACGAGCAGACCGTCCGGAGCCGCCAGCAGGCCGGACGTCCCGGGCCGGCGGCGCCGGACCGGCTGCTGCTGCGCCAGCTCGTGCGTGCCGCGGCGGCCGGCTCGACCGGCTGGGAGGAGTTCGCCGCCCGTTTGCAGGAGCAGGGTGTGCACGTCCGGGCGCGGCTGAGCGAACGCAACGCGGGGCAGGTGACCGGCTACGCCGTCGCGCTGCCGGACCGGTACGACACCGGCCAGACGATCTGGTTCGGCGGCGGCAAGCTGGCCCCCGACCTCACCCTCCCGCAGCTGCAGCGACGCTGGACCGGCCGCGACCCCGAGACCGGCGATCACGCAGTGGCGGATGCTCCACATAGGGCCACTCCCGACGCGGCGCGGTCTCGCCCTCCGGGCCCGGACCGGTTCGGGCTGACCCCGGACGAGCGTCAAGCACTGTGGGCGCAGGCTCAGCACGCCACGTCAGCCGCGACCGCACACCTACGCGCCGCCACCGCCGGCTCGGATCCGGCAGCGGCCGGCGACGCGGCCTGGGCCGCGGCAGATCTGCTCGCCGCCGTCGCCCAGATCACTGAGGGCCGCCGCGGCGGGCCGTACACCGACGCCGCCCGCACCTTCGAACACGCCGGCCGCGAGCTACGCCGAGCCACGG
>SCTD01000542.1 GCA_004299215.1 Frankiales bacterium
GGTCAGCGTCGGCGGGCCGCCGGCCGGGCCGGCCCTGGGCCTGACCGACGCTGACCAGCGCTCCGTCGAGCCGGCCGTACGCCTCCAGCGCGGCGGCGATCAGGCGGTCCGGGGTCGCCGCGTCGGCGAGATCGGCGGCGACGCCGACGGCGCCCAGCCGGTCCGCGGCTGCGGCGACCGAGGTCGCGTCGCGAGCGGCGAGGACGACGTACGCGCCCTCGGCCGCCAGCACGGTCGCCGCGGCGAGCCCGAGCCCGCGCGAGGCGCCCGTGACGACGTAGACCTTGCCTCCGAGACCGAGGTCCACGGCTACGGCACCACGAGGGTGCGGACCGCCGTCCCGGCGGCCATGTCGGCGAAGGCTCCGTCGATGCCGTCCAGGCCGACGGTCCCGCTGATCAGGGCACCGAGGTCGAGCCGGCCCTCGGCGGCGTGGCCGAGGATCCGTGGGATGTCGACGAGGGGGTCGGTGCTGCCGTAGACGCAGCCCTGGATCGTGCGGGCGAAGTGGAAGAGCTCGAGCGCGGTGAACGACACCTGCTGCTCCTTGCCCCCGATGCCGACGATCGTGGTCACGCCGCCGCGCCGCGTGGCCGACCACGCGGGGCGGATCGTGTCCGCGAGCCCGACGCAGTCGAAGGCGTGGTCCGCGCCGCGGCCGTCCGTGAGACCGCGCACCTGCTTGGCCAGCTCGCCTCCCGCCTCGAGGACCTCGGTCGCTCCCATGGTCCGGGCGAGCTCCAGCTTGTCGGGGGACCGGTCGACGACGATGACGCTGCCGGCTCCCGCCAGCCGGGCGCCCTGGACGACGGACAGGCCGACCCCGCCGAGGCCGACGACGAGGACGGACTGGCCGGCACGGACCTTCGCCGTGTTCAGGACGGCGCCGACACCGGTCATCACCGCGCAGCCGACCAGGGCAGCGTGCTCCAGCGGCACCTCGTCGGGCACCGGGATGACCGCCCGGGCGCTGACGACCGTCTCCTCGGCGAAGCCGGCCGTCGACAGGCCCGGGTAGACGTCCTGCCCGTCCACCGTGGCGTACGGCACGCTCGCGGCGCTGCTCGAGGTCTCGCACAGCCACGGCTCGCCCTGCCGGCAGTACCAGCAGGTGCCGTCCGGGGGAGCCCAGCAGAGCACGACGCGCGCCCCGGGTGCGGTGCTCGTGACGCCCTCGCCGACGGACACGACCGTCCCGGCGCTCTCGTGGCCGAGCACCACCGGCATGGCCTGTCGGAGCGTGCCCCTCGCGAGGGAGAGGTCGCTGTGGCAGACGCCGGTCGCCGCGATGCGCACGCGCACCTGGCCGGGGCCGGGCTCGGGCAGGTCGAGCTCGGTGACGCGCAGGCTCTCGCCGGGGGCGGACAGGACGGCGGCGCGGACCACGGGTCTCCTCGGGCTCGGGGGCGTCTGCCGAGCCTACGGATCGCGACGTAGGTTGCAGCGACGACGACCGCGAGGAGCCCCCATGAAGGTGCCGTTCTCCACCGCCGACTTCCTCGACCGCGCCGAGGGCGTCTACCCCCGCCGCGTCGGTCTGGTGGACGAGCCCGGTGACGCCCAGGACGGCGGCCTCGGCCGGCTGACGTACGGCGAGCTCGCGGTGCGCGCGCGCTCCCTCGCGGCGGGCCTGGACGCGCTGGGGGTCGGCCGCGGCGAGCGGGTGGCGATCGTCAGCCACAACAGCGGCCGGCTGCTGGAGGCGTTCTTCGGCGTGACCGGGTGGGGTCGGGTGCTCGTGCCGGTGAACTTCCGGCTGTCCCGCGACGAGGTCGCCTACATCGTCGAGCACTCCGGTGCGACGGTCCTGCTGGTCGACCCCGAGGTCGACGCGGCGCTGGCCGACGTCTCCGCCACGCACCGCTTCGTGCTCGGCAAGGAGTCCGACGCCGCGCTGCTCCCGCCCGATGCCGATCCGCAGCCCTGGGAGCCGGACGAGGACGCCACCGCCACGATCAACTACACCTCCGGCACGACCGCGCGGCCGAAGGGAGTGCAGATCACCCACCGCAACATCTGGGTCAACGGCGTCACCTTCGCCCTGCACGCCGGGGTGAGCGACCGTGACGTCTACCTCCACACGCTGCCGATGTTCCACGCCAACGGCTGGGGGATGCCGTTCGCGCTGGCTGGGCTGGGCGTGCCGCAGGTCGTCATCCGCAAGATCGACGGCGCGGAGATCCTGCGCCGCGTCGAGCAGCACGGCGTGACGCTGATGTGCGCGGCGCCGGCGGTCGTCGCGTCGGTGCTGGAGGCGGCAGCGACCTGGCACGGCGAGATCCCCGGGCGGGACCGGACCCGGATCATCGTGGCCGGGGCGCCGCCTCCGTCGCGCACCATCCAGCGGGTGGAGGACGAGCTGGGGTGGGAGTTCCTCCAGATCTACGGGCTGACCGAGACCTCGCCGCTGCTGACCGTGAACCGCAGGCGCGCGGAGGAGGACGAGCTCGCCCCCGAGGAGCGGGCCAGGCGACTGGGCCGGGCCGGCATGCCCGGCCTCGGCACCCGGATCCGGATCAGCGGGACCGGCGAGGTGCTGGCCCGCGGCAACACGGTGCTCGAGGGCTACTGGCAGCAGCCCGACGCGACCGCCGACGCGCTGGCCGGAGGCTGGTTCCACACCGGCGACGGCGGTGTCGTCGACGACGAGGGCTACCTCTCGATCAGCGACCGACGCAAGGACGTCATCATCACCGGCGGTGAGAACGTCTCCTCGATCGAGGTCGAGGACTGCCTGTTCAACCACCCCGCTGTCGCCGAGGTCGCGGTCATCGGGGTCCCGTCCGAGAAGTGGGGCGAGACCATCAAGGCGCTCGTCGTGCTCGCGCCGGGCCAGTCGGCGGACGAGGCCGAGCTGATCGCGCACTGCAAGAAGCACCTCGCCGGCTACAAGGCGCCGACCTCCGTCGAGCTGCGCGAGGCGATCCCGCGCACCGCCACGGGCAAGGTGCAGAAGTTCAAGCTGCGCGAGCAGTACTGGGCCGGCCGGGACCGGCAGGTCAACTGAGCCTCAGGCGGGCGAGCTCTCCGCTGGCTAGGGTCGAGACGTGCTGATCCGCCCTGCCGCAGCCGAGGACTGGCCGCGCATCCACCCCTTCTTCGCGGCGATCGTGGAGGAGGGGGAGACGTACGCGTTCCCGCCGGGGCTCTCGCTGGAGCAGGCGCAGCCGTGGTGGATGGAGGCACCCCCCGCGACCACGGTCGTCGCCGTGGAGGGCGACGAGGTCCTCGGGTCCGCGAAGGCGGGCCCCAACCGGCCGGGTCGCGGTGCGCACGTCGCCACCGCGAGCTTCATGGTCGCGCCCGAGCACCGCGGGCGCGGGGTGGGGCGGGCGCTCGGCGAGCACGTCCTCTCCTGGGCGAGGGCCGAGGGGTACCGCAGCATGCAGTTCAACGCGGTCGTCGAGACCAACACCGGGGCCGTGCGCCTCTGGCAGGAGCTCGGCTTCCAGGTCGTCGGGACGGTCCCGGAGGCCTTCGACTCCCGGCAGCACGGACTGGTCGGGCTGCACGTCATGTTCCGGCGGCTCTAGGCGCTCCGGCCCCTGGCGAGCTCCTGGAGCGCCAGGACCGTGCGCCAGTTCCGCGCCGAGGCGATCACGCCGAGCTGCTTGCCGCTCAGCAGCTTCGCGGCCCTGGAGCCCTGCGAGCCGCCGGCGTACGCCACGTAGAGCACCTCGGGGCCGGGCGCGACCCGGTCGGGCAGCAGCGCGTCGGCGTCGACGGGCGGCGGCGGGCCGGACAGGAAGGCGACGTGCAGCCGGGTCGGGTCGTCGACGTCGAAGGGGTTGCCGGCGACGACCGCGTCCAGCTGCGCGGAGGTGCGTACCAGCACCTGCACGGGCAGACCGAGCTCGGCCGCCAGGGCGCCGGTCACAGCTCCCCGCAGCGCCTCGGCCGAGCCGCTCCACCCCACGACGGCGTTGCCGCTCTGCAGGTACGTGACGACGTCCGCACAGCCCAGCCGCTCGAGCAGCGAGCGGAGGTCCGGCATGGAGATGCGGTTGTGGGCGCCGACGTTGACGCCGCGCAGGAGGACCACGAAGCGCGTCATGGCCGCAGGATGCCGCAGCCGGTCAGCCGGAGGGGGTCGGGGCGGCAGAGGGCGTGCCGGCAGAGGGCGTGGCGGGCACCGAGAGCGCCGGCAGCGCGACGTCCAGGCAGGACATGGCCCGGGCGTCGCCGCCGGCCAGCGCGGTGACCCGGGCGGCGGCCTCGGAGAGCCGCTCCTCGGGGAGCCTTCCCGACTCGACCGCGGCGACCAGCGCGTCGCGCATCCGTACGGCCTGGTTCCCGTCGGTCGCGAGCGCGGAGTCGGCGCCCGCCTCGATCGCGCGGACCGCTGCCTCCGGGAAGTCCCAGCGCAGGTTGACCGCTCCCATGCCGAGGCTGTCGGTCATCGCCACGCCCTCGAAGCCCATGTCGCGGAGCAGCGCGTACGCCTTCGGGCTGAGCGAGGCGGGCAGGTCGGGGTCGAGCGCGGCGTAGCCGAGGTGGTTGAGCATGACGACCGGTGCGCCCGCGTCGATGGCTGCCTGGAACGGCAGCAGGTCCGTCCCGCGCAGGTCCTCGAGCGGAGCGTCGACGACGGCGGCCTCGGCGTGCGTGTCCGTGGTGGAGCGACCCTGGCCCGGGAAGTGCTTGACGGTCGGGGTGACACCGGCGTCGACGAGACCGGCCGAGAAGGCCAGGCCGTACTCCGTGGCGACGGCGGGGTCGGCGCTGAACGAGCGGTCGCCGATGATCCCGCTGTACGGCCCGTCGTCGAGGTCGAGCAGCGGGGCGAGGTCGAGGTCCACCCCCACCTCGATCAGCTGCCTGCCGATCCCCGCAGCGAGCTCGCGGACCTGCGCGGAGGTCATCTGCCGGGCCATCCGTCGCGGCGAGGGACCGGCGCCGACGATCTCGCGCGTCACCGCGACCCGGCCGGACTCCTCGTCCGTCGAGACCAGCAGCGGGCGGCCGGCGCGCGCCCGCAGCCCGTCGACCAGGGCCTTCACCTGCTCGGCCGACTCGACGTTGGGCTCGGACAGGAACAGCCCGCCGACGCCGAGGTCCACCACCGCCTGCCCCAGCGGGTCGTCGGCCGTCGTGACGCCGGGGATGCCGACGACCAGGACCGCAGCGGCCCGCGCCGCCAGCGGCGCCGGGTCGCACGACGGTGCCGGCGAGGCGGCGGCTCCGGACGCGCCGGGGGAGGACGCGGGACCGGCGGACAGCGGCCCGGCGCAGCCGCTCAGCAGGCCGCCGGCGAGGAGGAGGGCGGCCAGCCGGGGGGTGCGGGGTGACGTCGAGAGCACCCGGGCAGCCTACGTTCGCCGGGTGCCTGCAGTGTGGGTGCAGGTACGTTCGAGCTCCGCCCGCAGCCGCCCCAGGAGACGCCCGTGCCGCTCGAACCCGCCATCGCCGACGTGCTCCGGATGCTGGCGGACAGCGGCGCGCCGCCGATGTCGCAGGGCACGCCCCCGGAGGCGCGCGCCGCGATGCGCTTCATGACGGTGGACCTGCGCGACCCCGCGCACCTCGCGCAGGTGGGCAGCGTCGAGGACGTCACCGTCCCCGGCGGCGACGGACCGGTGCCCGCTCGCATCTACCGGCCGGCGACGCCGGGGCCGCACCCCACCGTGGTGTTCTTCCACGGCGGCGGGTTCGTCATCGGCGATCTCGACACCCACGACGACCACACCCGGCTCATCTGCCGCGACGTCGACGCCGTGGTCGTGAGCGTCGACTACCGGCTGGCGCCGGAGATACCCTTCCCGGGCGGCTACGAGGACTGCCTGGCGGCCACGCTGTGGGCCGTCGAGCACGTCACCGAGCTGGGTGGGGACGCGTCTCGCGTGGCCGTCGCCGGTGACAGCGCGGGCGGCAACCTCTCGGCGGCCGTCACCATCGGCGCGCGCGACAGGGGCATCCGGCTCGCCGCCCAGCTGCTCATCTACCCCGCCGTCGACGTCGCCGACACCGACGAGCACCCGTCGCGCGCCGAGAACGCCGAGGGCTTCTTCCTCACCGAGGCCGACATGCGCTGGTTCGGCGACCACTACGTGCCCGACCCCACCCGCCGCAGCGATCCCTACGCCTCGGTCCTGCGCCACCCCGACCTGACAGGCCTGCCGCCGGCCGTGGTGGCGACCGCGGAGTACGACCCGCTGCGGGACGAGGGCGAGGCCTTCGCCGCCGCGCTGGAGAAGGCCGGCGTCCCTGTCGTCGCGCGCCGCTTCGACGGGCTGATCCACGGCTTCTTCGGCCTCCCGCACGTCTCTCCCGCGGCGGCCGAAGCCTGCCGCGTGCTGTGCGCCGACCTCAAGGCGCTGCTGGAGCCATCCGCCGGCTGAGCAGCTCGAGCAGGGTTGCCGCCTCGCCGGCGTCGCGGTGCGCCAGCACCGCGCCGGGCAGCCGTCGCCCCGCGGTGTCGACGTGCAGGGTCGCCAGGCCGAGCCGGCGCTCGTACGGCCCCTGCGTCGTGCGCAGGCTCTGCACCTTGGCGCGCGGCGCGATGTCGGTCGTGGTCGTGACGACCCCGGAGGTCGCGACGACGTGCCCGTCGTCGAGGCCGATGCGCAACCGGCGGTGCTGCAGCGGCGCTCGCCAGCGCGCAGCCGGCGGCACGGCCACGTCGGCGACGGGCAGCGGTCCGCCGAGCACCCGGGCGACCAGCGCGTCGGCGAGCTCACGCGGCGCGACGGGCAGCAGCGCTCCGCCGCCCGCCTGGTCCTCGCCGCCGCCGCTGTAGCCGGCGACGTCCACCTCGACCCGCACCCAGCCGAAGCGCCGCCACAGCAGCGGCTCGCGGATCCGGATCGCCTGGACGCGGCCGGGCGGGATCGTCTGGCTCCGGGTGTCGAGCAGGCCGTGCCGGAGCCGGAGCCCGTCCGGGCTCTCCGCGACCGTGAAGCCGTACTCCGACAGGATCCTGCGTACGGCGAGGGACCCCACGCCGAGCAGCACCGGCGCCGCGCTGACCACCACGGTGGCGGCCGCCTCGGCGCCGACGGCGAGCGCACCCAGCAGGAGCGGACCCAGCACGACCACGCTCACGAGCGGCGCGCCGAGGAGCGTCGACCACACCAGCGGGCCGGTGGGGACGACGACCAGCACGCGATCGGGCTCGGGGGCGGGTGCGTCCCCGGCCCGCTCCCGCCCGGCGGCGAGGTCGAGCAGCTGCGTGCGCAGCGCCCCGGCCCGCTCGTCGGGCAGGAAGGCGAGCGGAGCCTCGGCGTCGCCGGCCCCGACCACCTCGAGCCGGAGCTCGGCCAGGCCCAGCACCCGCGCGTAGAACGGCCGCACCACGTCGACCGCCTGCACCCGCGCAAGGGGCACGCGCCGACTGCGGCGGAAGAGCACGCCGCTCTCGACCTGCAGCTCGGTCGGCGTCACCCGGTAGCGCATGGCGCGCCAGGACAGCCAGCCCGCGAGCGCTCCGGCCGGCACGCCGACGGCCAGCAGCACCGCCGCTGCGCGGCCGGGGGAGTCCCGCAGGCCCTGCTGGCCGACGACGGCGAGCAGTACCAGGGCGAAGCGACCGCCCCGGAGCAGCGGCGTGAGCGGGTGCAGCCGCGCCCAGCCGTCCTGCTCCGCCGGGTCCGCGGTCACACGCCTGCCTGCCGCGCCTCGCCCAGCGCCGCGAGCCGGTCCCGCAGCCGGGCGGCCTCGTCGGTGCGGAGCCCGGGGATCGACGCGTCGGTCGCGGCGGCCGCGGTGTGCAGGGTCACCATGGCGAGGTCGAACCTGCGCGCGAGCGGGCCTGCCGTGACGTCGACGTACTGCATGCGGCCGTACGGCACGACGGACGTGCGCCGGACGAGCACGCCCCGGCGGACCAGCAGGTCGTCGTCGCGCTCGAGGTAGCCCCACGCCGCGTAGCGGCGCTCGACGGCGAGCAGCAGCAGGCCGGAGCAGGCAGCGGTGGCCGCGAGTCCGGCGAGCACACCGGCGCCGCCGGCGGGCACGGCCAGCACGAGCGAGCCGATCGCGCCGGGGAGGGCGACCAGCAGCAGGACGAGCAACCGCCGCAGCCGGAGCAGAGCGGGGTCCGGGCGTCGCCAGGGGGGAGGGGGCGCCGGCGTCATCCCGGCGAGCGTAGTGACCGTGACCGATACTGGTCGGGTGGAGGCCGAGCAGCAGACGACACCGTGGTGGCAGGACTCGCGACAGCGCACCCGCGCGGTGGTCATCGTCTTCGCGGTGCTGGCTCTGGGCGGGATCCTGTTCCCCGCCTTCACCAACTACCTGTTCGCCGGTGACAAGCGGATCGTCGTCGTGACGATGGCCCAGGACGCCGGCCAGAGCGAGCGGCAGCAGCTCAAGGACGCCTGCGGCTCGCTGCCGGGCGTGCGCGTGATCGCCGATCGGGGCAACCCCGACCCGCGCGTGCAGGGCCGCTTCCCGGTGCGCTTCGACGTCAAGGACATCACCGCCGCGGAGTACTCCGCGCTCGCCGCGTGCATCAACCGGTCGCCCGGCGTGCGCGGGCTGCTCACCGAGAACGACGGCAACTAGCCCACCTCCAGCACCGCCGTCCGACGCCGCACGACCTCCCCGACGACCGGGAAGCCCGGCACCTCACCCACGACCAGCAGTCCGCCGCTCGTCTGCGCGTCGGCCAGCAGCAGCAGCTCCTCCTCGGCGAGCGCCGTCTCGAGGTGCGGCCGGACCCAGTCCAGGTTGCGGCGGGTG
>SCTD01000543.1 GCA_004299215.1 Frankiales bacterium
GCTGCTGGTCGCCGCCGGGCTCGAGGCCGGCGGGCTGTCCCGGCGGCGGCGGGTGGCGGTGCCCGTCGCGGCGCCGGGGGTCGTCGTGCCGCTCGCCGCTGCCCCGGCGCCCGCAGCGCTGGCCGCGCTCGCCGGGCTGGTCGGCGTCGCCGCGGCGCTCCGCTCCCGTCGGGACCTGCCGGGCCTGCTGCTCGCCGGGGGGCTGCTGCTCGTCGCCGCCGCGGCCGGCGCGGCGCCGCTCGCCGACACGGCGGACGGCGCACTGGCGGTGCTGCTGGTGCGCGGCGCGGGCGCGGTCGTCCTGCTCACGGCGCTGGTCGTGCTGGCGCGGGGGAGCCTGCTGGGCAAGGTCGTGGCGGCGATCCTGGCCGGTGTCCTGCTGATGGCCACGGCCGCCGTCGGCGTGGTCGGCACCGTGGTCGCCAACGCCGCCGACCGCGAGCAGGCCTCGCTGCTGAGCGACGCGGCGCAGGGACGCCTGGACCTGCTGCAGCAGAACCTGGACAGCATCCAGAACTCCGCCCGCTTCGCCGCGCCGACCTGTGTCGAGACGCCTGCCACGTGCGGCAGGGTCGTCGACGAGCTGGCCGGGTCCGGCGTGCAGACCTTCGCCGCCCGGGTTCCCGCTTCCGGCAAGCCCGTCTCGCTCGGCGGACGGGCCGCGCTCGGACAGGCCGAGCTGTTCGCGCTGGCGGGCGGCCCTGCCGTGCAGCGGGCGCTCGCCGGAGGCGCCAACGCCGTGCGCAGCAGCGGCCTGCCGACCCGGGTGCGGCTGGTGGGCGAGCCGCCCTCGATCGCCAACGTCGTCCTGGTCCCGCAGCGACCGCCCGGCACGGCGCCGGCGAGCTCCGTGCTCGTCATCGGCGTCCGGCTGGACGACCGCTACGTCGGTCGCGACTCCGAGGCCTCCGGCTTCGGCTTCTCGCTGCTCGTCGACGGGCAGGTCGTCGCCTCGAACCGCAGCGCGAACGAGCGCGCCGCCATCGAGCGGATCGCCGCCTCGGCGCGGGTCACCAGCGACGTGCCGTTCGGGGGCCGGACCGTCCCCGCCGAGGGCACCGACCCGACCGTGCACTTCCGGCCCGTGCTGGGCTTCGACGACACCCCTGTCGGCACCCTGGCGCTCTCCCGCGACGCCGACATCGCCCTGGGTTCCCAGCGGGACGCCCTGCGCGCCCTGCTGCTCACCGCGCTGGCGACCACCACGCTCGTCGGCGGTCTCGCCCTGGTCCTCGGCCGGCGCACCGTCGACCCGCTGCGCCGGCTGACCGTCGCCGCGTCGCAGGTCGCCGCCGGCGACCTGACGGTCACCACCGGGCTGTCCGGACGTGACGAGGTGGGCACCCTGTCGCGCACCTTCGACGCCATGACCGGCTCCGTCGCCCGGCTCACCGGCGACCTGCGCGCCTCGGCCGACCGGCTCGAGACGGTGATGTCGTCGATGACCGACGGACTGGTGGCGACCGACGCCGACGGCCGGGTCACGAGCATCAACCGGGCGGCGCTCGGCATGGCCGGCCTGGAGGACCCCGCCGGGGCGCTGGGCTACGAGCTTTCGGCCGTCATCGACGTCCGCGTGGACGGCGAGCCGCTCCCGCTCGACGCGCGCGGCCGTCCCGAGGTCGACGCCGAGGTCCACCCGCTCGACGGCGACCCGGTGCCCGTCCGGGCGGCGCTGGCACCGCTCGACGGGGGCGAGGGCGTGGTGCTCGTCCTCCGCGACACGACACGCGAGCGCGAGGTCGAGCGGATGAAGACCGAGTTCCTGTCCAACGTCAGCCACGAGCTGCGCACGCCGCTGACCCCGATCCGCGGTTACGCCGACATCCTCGCCACCCGCCCCGGGCTCCCACCGGACAAGGTGGCGACCTTCGCCGGCACGATCCTGGCCGAGAGCCTGAAGATGAACCGCGTGGTCGACCTGCTGGTCGACGTCGCGGCGATCGAGGCCGGACGGGTGACCGTCGAGCCGCGGCCGGTCTCGCCGGGGGAGCTCGTCGACGGCCGGCTGGCCGCGTGGCGCGAGCGCGCACCCGAGCGGGCCAAGGACCTCCGGCGCCGGGTCGCCGGGAGGCTGCCCGCCGTGCACGTCGACCCCACCTGGCTGGGCAAGGCGATCGACGAGCTCGTCGACAACGCCGTGAAGTACACCCCTGCCGGGACGCCGATCACCCTCGCCGCGGCGCTGGCCCCGGGCGGCGACCGGGTCCGGCTCGCGGTCCGTGACGCCGGACCGGGGATCGCCGCCGCCGACCGGGAGACCCTCTTCGTCTCGTTCGAGCAGGTCGACGGCTCGGCGACCCGCCGGGTCGGCGGCCTCGGCCTGGGCCTGTCCTTCGTACGCCGTCTCGCCGAGGACGCCGGCTTCCCGCTCAACGTCGCCTCCGAGGTGGGCAAGGGGTCGGAGTTCTCCCTCGACCTCCCGATCTCCGAGGTGCCGGCGCCCAAGCGCCCCCGCCGCTAGGTCGGCCCACGGTCGCAGGTCGTGATGCCGGTTGCGCGGTGACTGTCCGGTGTGGTCGACACCCCCTGCCGACGTGGGAAGCGGCGGTTCGGTGCTCCGAGCGCGGGTGGCAGGCCCCTGCAAGATCGTGGGTGCCGTACGACCGATCGCGCCGGGCTGATCGGTCGTACGCCCGCCACGATCACGTGCATCCGACCGAGCCGATGGCGATGCGCGGCGGCGGCATGAGGACGGTGGTACCGGGTGGTGGACGACCACACCGGACAGTCACCGCGCAACGGGCATCAGCACCTAGTCCTCGAGGGTGGCGAGCAGGGCGGTCACCAGGTTGGGCGCCAGGTCCTTGCCGGTCACCCGCTCGTCCTGCTCGGGGGTCTCCCCACGCAGCCGCAGCACGCAGGCCGAGCCGCCGCCGCGGGTGACCCCGACGACCATCCGCACCTCGCGCCGCTCCGGGTGCGCGGCGGCGGCTTCGAGGATGTCGACAGCGGGGTCCTCGACCTCGGCCAGCGCGGCCTCGGCGGCCGGCGGGAGCACGAGCACCTCGTGGGCGAGGACGACGCCGAGCACCTCCTCGCCGAAGACCATGGACGCGAGCTGGGCGTCGAGCGGCCCGTCGCCGAGCGGCTCCTGAGCGATCGGCGTCAGTGACGAGGGGTCGCCGGCGACCAGCCCCATCGTCTGCGCGAGCTGCGGCTCGGCGCGCAGCAGCTCCTCGGTCTGCACCAGCGCGAACAGCTGCGGCGGCTGGTCCCAGCCGGCCTCGGCGACGTGCCCCTCGACCTCGCCGACGACGGACTGGAGGGGGG
>SCTD01000544.1 GCA_004299215.1 Frankiales bacterium
GGAGCGGATCGACGCCGCCGGCCTCGCCGGCGGCGACGAGGTCCAGATCGGCAAGTACCGGCTCGTGTTCCTCGTCGGCCCGCGCGGGCACGAGGGATGAGCAGCAGCACCGCGGCGAACGGCGTGGCCTCACGGGCGTTCATGAGCATCGGAGAGGTGCTCGGCCAGCTCCGTCCGGAGTTCGCGGACATCACCATCTCCAAGATCCGCTTCCTCGAGGCCGAAGGGCTGATCGAGCCGGAGCGCACCGCCTCCGGCTACCGCAAGTTCTCCCGCGAGGACCTGAGCCGGCTGCGCTACGTGCTGTCGGCGCAGCGCGACCACTACCTGCCGCTGCGGGTCATCAAGGAGCACCTGGACGCCATCGACCGCGGCCTCGAGCCGCCGGCGCTGGGCGGCGGTGGCCCCAAGGTGCCGCGCGCGCTGGTCGCCGCCGAGGGGCTGCCGGGTGCCGACGCGTTCCTGCCCGAGGTCAGCGAGATCCGGCTGTCCCGCGAGGAGCTGCTCTCGGCGGCGGGCCTCGAGCCCGAGCAGCTCGACCAGCTCGAGCAGTACGGCCTGGTCGCCCCGCGCTCGGGCGGGAGCCACTACGACGGCGACGCCCTGGTGATCGCCAAGACGGTGGCGGAGATGGCGCGGTTCGGCATCGAGGCGCGCCACCTGCGCCCGTTCAAGAGCGCCGCCGAGCGCGAGATCGGGTTGGTCGAGCAGGTCGTCACGCCGCTGGTGCGGCAGCGCAACCCGGAGGCGCGCGCCCGTGCCGACGAGGTCGCCCGCGAGCTCGCGGCGCTGTCGGTGAAGCTGCACGCGACCCTGGTCCGGGCCGGTCTCGGCCCGGGTCTGCGCCGCTGAGCGCAGGCTCACCCGACCCGGTCGGACGCGACGTCGCGGAGTAGGGTCGAGCGCGTACGCGCGTTCGTCCGCCGGACCCCGACCTGCCCCGAGAGGAGCCCCGTGGAGCCCCCCGACGACACCTCCCTGTCGGAGCTGAGCGTCGTCGGCGTGCGCGTCGAGCTGCCCAGCCAGCAGCCGATCGTGCTCCTCAAGGAGGTCGACGGCGACCGCTACCTGCCGATCTGGATCGGCGCGGTCGAGGCCACCGCGATCGCGTTCGCGCAGCAGGGCGTGGTGACCGCCCGGCCGATGACCCACGACCTGCTCCGCGACCTCCTCGACGCCTTCGGCAAGCCGCTCCAGACGGTGACCATCACCGAGCTGCGGGAGGGCGTCTTCTACGCCGAGCTCGCCTTCGAGGGCGGCATCACGGTCAGTGCCCGCCCGTCCGACGCGATCGCGCTGGCCATGCGCAGCGGCGCCGTCATCCGCAGCGAGGAGGCGGTGCTCGCCGAGGCCGGCATCGCCATCCCGGACGAGCAGGAGGACGAGGTGGAGAAGTTCCGCGAGTTCCTCGACACCGTCACCCCCGAGGACTTCGGCCCCGAGTCCTGAGCCTCAGCCTGAGGCTCCAGTCGAGGTCGAGGGTTGCGACACCCCGCCGGACGTCGTTGACCTGACCTCGGCGACTCCCTAGCGTGCCCTTCCTGGTCGACCCGCCGACGCAGCCGCACGACAGGGCGCCGACCGGGCCGCGATCCCCGCAGACAGGAGCCCCACCGTGGACGAGCACGTGGAACCCGGCACCGCCGCGTCGCCCGACGCAGCCACCCGCGCTCCGCTCGGCCTGCAGGGGACCCTGTTCGACGACCTGCCCGAGGAGCAGCGACCCGGCGGCGCCCCCCAGGACGTCGGCTACCGCGGGCCCACGGCCTGCAACGCCGCCGGCATCACCTACCGCCAGCTCGACTACTGGGCCCGCACGGGACTGGTCGAGCCCAGCGTGCGCGAGGCCTCCGGGTCGGGTACCCAGCGGCTCTACTCCTTCCGCGACATCCTGGTCCTGAAGATCGTCAAGAAGCTCCTCGACGCCGGCATCTCGCTGCAGAACATCCGCACCGCCATCTCGACGCTGCGCGACCGGGGCGTCGCGGACCTCGCCCAGATCACGCTGATGAGCGACGGCACGACCGTCTACGAGTGCACGTCCACCGACGAGGTCGTCGACCTGCTGCAGGGCGGCCAGGCCGTCTTCGCCATCGCCGTCGGCCGGCACGTCCGGGACGTCGAGGGCACCCTCGCCTCGCTGCCGGGGGAGCGGGCCACCGCGGCCGGCAGCAGCGACGCCGCGGCCGAGGCCGCCGCCGACGAGCTGGCCAGCCGGCGGCGTCGCCGCACCACCGCCTAGCGCGCATCGACCCGGGCGCGGGGTAGCCTGGACCTGCTGACGATCCCGCGCGGGAGAGTCCCCTCATCGCCAGTGGGGGGCGCCGAAGGAGCAATCCTCCCCAGGACCACAACCTCTCAGGCCACCGGACCGCGCGGGTCAGGCGACTCTGGAAAGCGGACCCCACAGGTCCCACCGACGGTGCAAGCCCGGCTCGCCGGGTGAAGCTCTCAGGTCCCATGACAGAGCGGGGAGGGCACCCTCGTCGCCCCCTGCCGCCCGGAGCCGTGAATGAGCAGCCGCCCCTCCCTGCGTGACCTCGAGACCGCCGCGCCGTTCGCCGGTCGGCACATCGGGCCGAGCCCGGACGAGCAGGCCAAGATGCTCGCGGTCCTGGGCCACAGCAGCCTCGAGGACCTCGCCCAGGCGGCGGTCCCCGAGGCGATCCGGGCCACCGAGCGGCTGGGCCTGCCCGCCGGGCTGAGCGAGCCGGAGGTGCTCGCCGAGCTGCGCGCGCTGGCCGACGCCAACACCGTGACGACGCCGATGATCGGTCTCGGCTACCACGGCACGCACACGCCGCCGGTGATCCTGCGCAACGTCATGGAGAACCCGGCCTGGTACACCGCCTACACGCCCTACCAGCCCGAGATCAGCCAGGGCCGGCTCGAGGCGCTGCTCAACTTCCAGACCGTCGTCACCGACCTGACCGGCCTGCCGATCGCCGGCTCCAGCCTGCTCGACGAGGGGACCGCCGCCGCGGAGGCGATGACGCTGGCCCGTCGCAGCAGCAAGGCCCCTGCCGGCGCGGCGTTCCTCGTCGACGCCGACTGCCACCCCCAGACGATCGCCGTGGTGCAGACCCGTGCCGTGCCGCTCGGCATCGACGTACGGGTGACCGACCTGTCGGCCGGCCTGCCCGACGGCGACGTCTTCGGCGTGCTGCTGCAGTACCCCGCCTCGAGCGGTGTCGTCCGCGACCCGCGTGCGCTGGTCGAGGCCGCCCACGAGCGCGGCGCGATCGTCACGATGGCCACCGACCTGCTCGCGCTCACCCTGATCACGAGCCCGGGCGAGCTCGGCGCCGACGTCGCCGTCGGCAGCAGCCAGCGCTTCGGCGTCCCGCTCGGCTACGGCGGCCCGCACGCCGGCTTCATGTCCGTCCGGCACGGCCTCGAGCGGACCATGCCCGGCCGGCTGGTCGGCGTCTCCGTCGACGCCGACGGCCACCCCGCCTACCGGCTGGCCCTGCAGACCCGCGAGCAGCACATCCGCCGCGAGAAGGCGACCAGCAACATCTGCACCGCGCAGGTGCTGCTCGCCGTGATGGCGGGCATGTACGCCTGCTACCACGGGCCGGACGGCCTCAGGGACATCGCGCTCCGCACACACCGCTACGCCGCGCTGCTCGCTGCGGCGCTGGGGGAGGGCGTACGGCACGGCGCCTTCTTCGACACCCTCACCGTGGACGTCCCCGACCGCGCGCGCGCCGTGGTGGACGCGGCCGCGGAGCGGGGCATCGACCTCCGCTTCGTCGACGAGGGCACGGTCGGCATCAGCGTCGACGAGACGACCACCCGGGCCCACCTCGACACGGTGGTCGCCGCCTTCGGCGGGCAGCCGCAGGACTGGGACGCCCTCGACGCGGGCACCGCCGACTGCCTGCCGGCCGACCTGGTGCGCACGAGCTCGTACCTCACCCACCCGGTCTTCTCCGAGCACCGCAGCGAGACCGCGATGCTGCGCTACCTGCGCCGGCTCTCCGACCGCGACCTGGCGCTGGACCGGACGATGATCCCGCTCGGCTCCTGCACGATGAAGCTCAACGCCACCACCGAGATGGAGCCGGTGACCTGGCCGGAGTTCGGTGCCCTGCACCCGTTCACGCCGGCGGCGAACGCCCGGGGCTACCGGACGCTCGTCGACGACCTCGAGCGCTGGCTGTGCGAGATCACCGGCTACGACGCGGTCAGCC
>SCTD01000545.1 GCA_004299215.1 Frankiales bacterium
GCCGCCGCTCGCTCGCGAAGCTGCGCAAGGAGGTCGAGCCGGTCCCGCCGCAGGCGCTCGCCCGGTTCCTGCCGCAGTGGCAGGGGATCTCGGTGTCCAGCGGCCGCGGGCTCGACGGGCTGGTCCGCGCGATCGAGCAGCTCCAGGGGGCGACGGTGCCGGCGTCCGCGCTAGAGACGCTGGTCCTCCCGTCGCGCGTGCCCGGCTACACCGCCGCGATGCTCGACGAGCTCACCGCATCCGGGGAGGTGCTGTGGGCCGGCCAGGGGTCGCTGCCGGGAAACGACGGCTGGATCTCGCTCCAGCTCGCCGACAGCGCCGACCTGCTGCTGCCCCCGCCGCTCGAGACGTCGACCACGCCGCTGCACGACGCCGTCCTGGAGGTGCTCGAGGGCGGGCAGGCACTGTTCTTCCGCCAGCTGTCCGACCGGGTGGAGAGCACCGACGACCCTGCCCTGCAGGCCGCCCTGTGGGACCTGGTCTGGGCCGGTCACCTCACCAACGACACCCTCGGCCCGCTGCGCGCACTGCTCGGCGGAGGGCGCACCGCGCACTCGCAGAAGCGCGCGCCGATCCGCCAGCGCTCGCGCTACGGCAGGCCGGTCATGCCGACCCGCACCGGACCACCGACGGTCGCCGGCCGGTGGTCGCGGCTGCCGGACCGCGACACGGACGCCACGCGGCGCACGCACGCGCTCGCCGAGGCGCTGCTCGACCGGCACGGCGTCGTGACACGCGGTGCCGTCATGGCCGAGCGGGCTCCCGGTGGCTTCGCCGCGGTCTACGCCGTCCTCAAGGCGTTCGAGGAGGCCGGGCGCGTGCGCCGCGGCTACTTCGTCGAGGGGCTGGGTGCCGCGCAGTTCGCCGCACCCGGTGCGGTCGACCGGATGCGCGCGCTCGCCGCGTCCCAGCCGTCGACGGACGAGCCGCTGTGGGAGACGCCGGTGCCGGGAGGCTGGGACGCCTCGCCGTACGCCACGCAGCAGCGCAAGCGGCGAGACGAGGCGCGTGCGGTGGTACTGGCGGCGACCGACCCGGCCAACCCGTACGGCGCTGCGCTCCCCTGGCCGGACACCACCGGCGAGGGCGGGCACAAGCCCGGGCGCAAGGCAGGCGCGCTCGTCGTGCTGGTCGACGGGCAGCTGGTGCTCTACGTCGAGCGCGGCGGCAAGACGCTGCTGAGCTTCGAGGCCGCGGAGTCCTGCCTCGGTCCGGCCGTCGACGCCCTCGCGCTCGCCGTGCGCGACGGCGCGCTGGGGAAGCTGACGGTCACCAGGACCGACGGCGAGGCGGCGCTGACGTCACCGCTGGGGCTCGCGCTCGAGGCCGCCGGCTTCCGGCCGACGCCGAGGGGACTGCGACTGCGGGCGTGAGGCGCCGCGTCAGTCGTTCGACCAGTCGAACTCGTACCGGATCCAGTTGCTGTCCTGGAATGACAGGGACAGACCCTCTGCCTGCATGGAGAACGAGCCCACCCCGCACTCCCCCTTGGTCCAGATGAAACCGTCGGGCAGGACGATGTGCGCCTCGTGCCGTTCGCCCGTGACCGGGTTCGCGAAGTACCTGCCGGCGGCCTCGCCCACTCCCTCGGCGGACATGACGACGTCGAGGCCGTCACCGGAGATGGTGATGGGCGCCTTCACCAGGCCGGCGACCTCGAAGGTGCCGCCGAGGATCTCCCAGGGCATCCCACCGAGCTGGCCGGTGTAGATCTGCGCCAGGGCGCCGACCTGCTCCTCCGTCGTCTCCGGCGGCACGATGAACACCGCCTTGCCGCCGCCGTCGTGGATCGCAGCGGGCCAGTCGATCGCGGCGATCGCCGTGATGCCGGACAGGTCGACGTCGCCGCACCTGCCGGACCGGATGACGTTGCCGACGAAGGCCTTGCAGCTCCCGTCGGCCGAGGTCGGGAAGCCGGAGAAGTTGCAGGTGCAGCCCGGCTGACAGCTGCAGAACTCGTAGCCCTCGCCGGACAGGCGGTACCGCGTGCGTTGCTGGGTGTCAGCTGCGGTCGTCATCGTGACCTCCTACATGGGCATCGGCGTGGTCGTCGGCAAGAAGACCAGGTGGGCGAGCAGGGAAGGGTCGAGCAACAGGGCGATCCCGACTGCGGTGGCCGAGACGGCGACGGCCCGGACGACCAGACGTGCCGGGGGCAGGAGCTTCTCGGCGCTGATGACGAGGGCGAGTGCGAGCGCCCAGCCGAGCTGCATGCCACCTACCACCACGAGGACGGCCATCAGGGCCCAGCAGCAGCCCAGGCAGTGCACCCCGTGCTGCGCGCCGGCGACGAGAGAGCGCCACGGGTGGGCCAGGCTGCCGGTGCGGGAGAGGAAGAACGACAGCGGTGACCGGCAGCGCCGGAGGCAGGCGTCCTTCAGCGGGGTGAGCTGGTAGCCGGCTGCGACAAGCAACGTGGCACCCACGAGCCTGCCGACCCAGGGCTCGCCGTCCATCAGCGGCTGCTCGACCGTCCGGGCCACGGCGTACGCAGGCAGCGCCGTGAGGGCCCAGACCGCCAGGTACCCGCTCGCGAACACGGGTACGGCAGCCACCGCCCCGCGACGGGCGGCAAGCGCGTAGAGCGCGATGACGGGTGCTGCTGCGGGCAGCATCATCGCCGCCATCATCACCACCCAGGCTGCGACGAAAGCTCCGGGACCCATGACCATGTCGTCGCCGCGTGCGGTGATCGCCCAGGCCACGGCGGCGACCGCGAGAAGGGGCAGAACGACCAGCACCAGAGCTCGCCGCCCGCCGTTCGCCAGCCAGAGGGAGAGGCCGGGGGGTCGTTCCGCGGCGGCGAGACCTCGCTGGTGCGGTGCCTGCGTCGTCATGGCCACCCCTCAGATCCCGACGAGGCAGGTGTACACCTGCCTGCCAGGCTTGTCAGCCCCCGGCCGGCGCGCGGACGGGAGCGCTTCCCGCATGGTCTGGCTCATCGTGCTCGCCGTCGTCGTCCTGGTGGTGCTGGTCGTCGCCATCCCGTCGGAGACTGCCGCGTCCTAGGGAGCCCCGGTCACCACGGCCGCGGTGAGAACCCCGTCCGGTTTCGGGATCCCCTCCCAACGGGTCAGCTCCCGCGTCGACCGGGGCAGCAGCGCGAGCACCGTCGCGACGGCACCCAGCAGGCCGCCGCCGACCATGACCTCCGTCGTCCCGACCGCCTCCGCGACCGGTCCCGCGAGCAGGTAGCCCACCGGCATCAGCGCGAGCGAGCCCATCCAGTCCCACGCCGAGACGCGGGACAGCAGGTGCGGCGGGATGCGCTGCGCCAGGGCCGTCTCCCACCACACGGCGAACAGCCCGATGCCGACGCCTCCCGCTGCCATCGACACGTAGAGCAGCGGCTCCGGCGGACCGAGCGCGAAGACCGCGATGCACAGCGGCCACGGGACGGCCCCCATGACGGCGGCGCGCATGGGGCGCAGCGGCCGCCAGCGCGATCCCACGATCGCACCGCTCACCGTCCCCACGCCCCACGCGGCGTTCGACCACCCGTAGACCGCGTCGCTGCCGTAGACGTCGGCGGCGACCGCCGCGCCAAGGACGAAGAACGGCGTCAGCGCGACCAGCAGCGACACGGAGAACGCCAGCACGCCCACACCCAGGCGCGATCGCGCACAGCGACCCAGCCCTCGCGCAGCTCGACGAGCACCGAGGTCGCCGCCCCGCGATCCCCACGCTGCCGAGGGTGGATCCGGCGCAGCAGCACGGCGGAGAAGGCGAACGTCGCGGCGTCGACCGCGAACGCCGCGGCACCGCCGACCCCGAGCACGAGCGCGGTGGCGAGCGCCGGGCCGACGATCTCGGCGACCTCCTGGCTCACCCCGGTCAGCGCCTGCGCAGGCTGGATGTCGTCCTCGTCCACCGTCTGCGGGACCAGACCGGTGTACGCCGGCCGGAAGAACGCCTCGGCCGTCCCGAACAGCGCGCCGATCACGACCATGTGCCAGATCTGCACGACGCCGGTCGCGATGAGCAGCGCGAGCGTCCCGTGCAGCACGCAGCGCACCACGTCGCTGGCGATCATCACCCGCTCGCGCGGCAGCCGGTCGGCGACCACGCCGCCGAGCAGCACGAAGAGCACCAGCGGCAGGG
>SCTD01000546.1 GCA_004299215.1 Frankiales bacterium
CCGTCCCGCCAGCAGAGCCCCGCCGACCTCATCGAGCAGCCCGCGAAGGTGATGCGGATCGGCTCGATGGTCAAGCAGCTGCTGGAGGAGGTGCGGCAGGCGCCGCTCGACGAGGCGTCCCGCACCCGGCTGCGCGAGGTGCACCGGCAGTCGATCGTCGAGCTCGAGGAGGGCCTGGCCCCGGAGCTGCACGAGGAGCTCGAGCGGCTGTCGCTGCCGTTCACCGACGACGCGGTCCCGAGCGACGCCGAGCTGCGGATCGCGCAGGCCCAGCTCGTCGGCTGGCTCGAGGGGCTGTTCCACGGCATCCAGACCGCGCTGTTCGCCCAGCAGATGGCGGCGCGGGTCCAGCTCGAGCAGATGCGCGGGCGGGTGGCGCTGCCGCCCGGTGTCGTCGAGCCCGGCACGACGCCCGGGACGACGGGCACCGGCCAGTACCTCTGACCGACCAGCAGGATCGTCAAGATCCCGCGGGCACAGCGGGGCGGCGACGTGCTCGCGGCGGTGGCCTCCTAGGCGCAGCGCACGCAGCGGGTCGACGCCGGACGCGCCTCGAGGCGGCCCGCGCCGATGTCCTGCCCGCAGACCTCGCACCGGCCGTACGTCCCCGCTGCCAGTGCCGCGCGAGCCTTCGCGATCTGCTCGAGCTCGCGCTGCAGGCCGGAGTGCGCGGCGACGTCGGTCATCCGCTCGACGGCGATGTTCGTCCCGTCGCCGACGCGCTTGCCGAAGCCGATGCCTCCCGCGGTCTGCGCCTTGGACGCCACCTCGATGTCGGCCAGCTGGGCGCGGATCTGCTCCTCGCGGTCGGCCAGGACCTCGGCGGGCGGGCGGGCCTCGGATGTCATGGGGGTCTCCTACCCGGTGGAGGTGGCCCCACCCGGCACGCGCCGGCGACGCGCGAGCAGTGCGAGCGCCAGCAGGAGGCCCGCGACCGGTGCCAGGTCGGCGGCTCCCGTCGCGGGAAGCCGGCCGTGGGCCGGCGCGGGCGGTGACACCGGCGGCACGTCCATCGGCGGGCGCGCCTGACCGGGGAGCAGGAACGCCCCCAGGCTGCGGTTGCCGGCGTCGTCCACGGCGTACACCTCCACGCGTGAGCCCTGACGGACGCCGTCGAACGACGTCGCGTCGGCAGCGAGCTCGCGCGCCTGACCGTCGACCACCACGACCGTCCTGACCGGGTCGCCGACGAGCCAGTCGTCGCCGGTGCGCTGCCAGGTGACCGTCTGGCCGCTTCGTGCGAGCTGCTGCACGCGCGCAGGAGGGCGCGTGTCCGTGCCGTGCCGCGAGGTGCTCCGGTCGTCGTGCGTCGCGCCCCACCACTGGTCGTTGCCGGCGGCTGCCCCGGCGAGCGACCACGCGAACAGGTAGCCCTCGCGCGTCGCGCTCACCATCTCGACCGTGCCATCGCCATCCAGGTCCCCGAAGG
>SCTD01000547.1 GCA_004299215.1 Frankiales bacterium
AGCCAGGCGCTGTTCGACCGCGCGCAGCGGGTCATCCCGGGCGGGGTCAACAGCCCGGTGCGCGCCTTCGCCGCCGTCGGCGGCACGCCGCGGTTCATGGCCGGCGGCCGCGGCGCCTACCTCACCGACGTCGACGGGCGGGAGTACGTCGACCTCGTCTGCAGCTGGGGCCCCATGATCCTCGGCCACGCCCACCCGGCGGTGGTCGACGCGCTGCAGGCCGCGGCAGCGAAGGGCACCAGCTTCGGGACGCCGAGCGCCGGAGAGGTCGAGCTGGCCGAGCTCATCGTCGACCGGGTCGCGCCTGTCGAGCAGGTGCGACTGGTCAACTCGGGCACCGAGGCCACCATGTCGGCGATCCGGCTGGCCCGCGGCTTCACCGGCCGGAGCAAGGTGGTGAAGTTCGCCGGCTGCTACCACGGGCACGTCGACGCGCTGCTCGCCAGCGCCGGCAGCGGCATCGCCACCCTGGGCCTGCCGGACACGCCCGGCGTCACGGGGGCGACGACCGCCGACACGATCGTGCTGCCCTACAACGACCTCTCCGCTGTGCAGGCGGCGTTCGAGCAGCACCCCGACGAGATCGCCGTGGTCATCACGGAAGCGGCCGCCGCGAACATGGGCGTCGTACCGCCCCTCGCCGGCTTCAACGCCGGGCTCAAGGCGCTCTGCGAGCGGTACGGCGCGCTGCTCGTCCTCGACGAGGTGATGACCGGCTTCCGGCTCAGCCGCTCCGGGCACCACGGGCTCGAGGGCGTCGCCGCCGACCTGTTCACGTTCGGCAAGGTCATGGGCGGCGGGCTGCCCGCGGCGGCGTTCGGCGGGCGGGCCGACGTGATGGCCAAGCTCGCCCCGAAGGGCCCCGTCTACCAAGCGGGGACGCTCTCCGGGAACCCGCTCGCCGTCGCGGCCGGCCGGGCGACGCTGGAGCACTGCACCGACGACGTCTACGCGCACGTCGACGCGGCCGCCGAGGCCGTCGGGCGGCTGGCCTCGGAGGCGCTCACCAGCGCCGGCGTCCCGCACCGCCTCAACCGCGCGGGCAGCCTGTTCAGCGTCTTCTTCTGCGACCACGCGGTCGTCGACTACGCGACCGCGACGCAGCAGAACGTCCTGCGCTACAAGGCGTTCTTCCACGAGATGCTGTCCCGCGGCGTCTACCTCCCCCCGAGCGCGTACGAGGCGTGGTTCCTCAGCGCCGCCCACGACGACGCCGCGCTGGACCGGGTCGCCGACGCCCTGCCGTACGCCGCCCGCGCCGCAGCGGCCGTCTCCACGCCGGAGCTGATCCACCCCCCGACCGCCGAGGACCGAGCATGAGTGAGCGCACGACCGTCCACCTGCTCCGCCACGGGGAGGTGCACAACCCCGACGCCGTGCTCTACGGCCGGCTGCCCGGCTTCCGGCTCTCCGACGACGGGCTGCAGATGGCGCACGACGCTGCCGACGCCCTGCGCGACCGGGACGTGACCGCGGTCATCGCCTCGCCGCTGCAGCGCGCGCAGGAGACCGCCGGTCCGATCGCGGCGGTGTTCGGGCTGCCGGTCGGCTCCGACGAGCGGCTGATCGAGAGCGAGAACTACTTCGAGGGCATGACCGTCGGCGTCGGCGACGGCGCCTTCCGCAAGCCGCAGCACTGGCCGCAGCTGCGCAACCCGTTCACGCCCAGCTGGGGCGAGCCGTACGACGTCATCGCCAAGCGGATGCTCGCCGCCGCCGAGTCCGCCCGCGACGCGGCGCGGGGGCACGAGGCGGTCTGCGTCAGCCACCAGCTGCCGATCTGGACGCTGCGCCGCTACGTCGAGGGCCGCCCGCTGTGGCACCGCCCGGACCGGCGGCTCTGCGGCCTGGCGTCGCTGACCAGCATCACCTGGGAGGGCGACCGCGTGGTCACCGTCTCCTACAGCGAGCCGGCCGGTGCCGCGTCTCGTCGCCCCGGAGCGGGCGCGTAGGGGGACAGCCCCGCCGTACTCCCCGACGATCTTCGTCCTGTTGTGGGTCTCTCCCGCCTGCGCGACCACGACAAGACGAAGATCATCGCGGGGGTGGCGCGTGGACCGGCAGGACGCCGGGGACGCGATCACCGACAATGGGAGCGTGCTCCGACGTCCCACCGCGGTGGCTGCCGCTCTCGCCTGCGTGCTCGCGCTCACCGCGTGCAGCGGGGAGAGCGCAGCGACGGACGGCGCGATCAGCCCCACGCTCAAGACGGTCGACGGCGGCGAGAACGGCCTGATCGCCGAGGGCGACCGGCCGCCGGCCCCGGACCTTTCCGGCACCACGCTCGACGGAGAGCGGCTCGACGTCGCCGACTACAGGGGCAAGGTCGTCGTCCTCAACTTCTGGGCGTCGTGGTGCCCGCCGTGCCGGGCCGAGGCGCCCAACCTCATCGAGGTCGCGGAGCAGACCGAGGCCGACGGCGTGCAGTTCATCGGCGTCAACGTCAAGAACGCCAAGGACGAGGCGCTCGCCTTCGAGCGCAAGCAGGGCGTGCCCTACCCGAGCCTGCACGACCAGCCGGGCGTGCTGCTCACCCGCTTCCGCAAGCTCGTCCCCCAGGTCCCGCCGACGACCCTGCTGCTCGACCGGGAGGGCCGGATCGCCGGCCGCTTCATCGGCGGCGTGACCACCCGCGAGCTGCTGATCCCCGTGCAGGCGCTGGCCGCCGAGACCCCATGAGCGTCGTCGACACCTTCGTCGAGACGGTCACCGACGGCTCGCTCGTGGTCGCGGTGCCGGTGGCGGCGGTCGCCGGCCTGGTGAGCTTCCTGTCGCCGTGCGTGCTGCCGCTGGTGCCGGGATACCTGTCGTTCGTGACCGGGCTCTCCGGCGAGGAGCTCGGCGACACCCGCGGCACGCCCGTGCCCACCCGCACCGACCCGCAGGGAACGCTGCTCACCGCGCCGACGACCGCGCACAAGGGCCGGGTGCTGCTCGGGAGCCTGCTGTTCGTCCTCGGCTTCAGCGCCGTCTTCGTCACCAGCGGAGCCCTGTTCGGCGGCCTGGGCTCGCTGCTGCTCGAGCACAAGGACGTCGTCGACCGGGTGCTCGGCGTCGTGACGATCCTGCTCGGCCTGGTCTTCCTCGGGCTCGTGCCCGGGATGCAGCGGACCGTGCGCTTCTCCAGGCTGCCGCCACCGGGCCTGGCCGGTGCGCCCCTGCTGGGCGTGC
>SCTD01000548.1 GCA_004299215.1 Frankiales bacterium
CCGCCGACATGGTGATCCGGGCGCTCGAGGAGCAGCCCAAGCACATCGGGACCAGGCTCGGCACCACGGCCGTCGTCGCGTACGCCCTGGCGCCCAAGGTGGTCGACGCCCTGCTGCACACGGCGTACCACGTCTTCCCGGACTCCACCGCCGCGGGTGGCAGCGAGCGGAAGCCGACAGAGGCTGCGCCCGAGGCGCTCACCCGGGGGGCCACCGCGATGGTGCGGCTGCTGCCGGGCGTGCACTGGTAGGCCGGCCTCAGCCGACGAGCACCCGGTTCGTCCGGACCGGCAGCGTCTCCCAGCCGCGCAGCACGCGGGTCGTCCGACGGGTGCGCCCCGGCGCGAGCTCGAGGTCGGGGAACCGGTCGAGCAGCGTGCGCAGGCCGACCTCGCCCTCGAGCCGGGCCAGCGCCGCCCCCAGGCAGAAGTGCCGGCCGCCCGAGAACGACAGGTGCTCACGGGCGTTCTCGCGCGTCACGTCGAAGCGGTTCGGGTCGGCGAAGACCTTCGGGTCGCGGTTGGCGCCACCGAGCATGGTCACCACGAGACCGCCCGGGTGGACGACGCGGCCGGCCAGCTGCACCTCGCGCAGCGCGAAGCGCGCGGTCACCTGGACCGGCGCCTCGTAGCGCAGGATCTCGTCGACGGCGTTGGGCCAGAGCGACGGGTCGTCGAGCAGGAGCGCGAGCTGGTCCGGGTGCTCGAGCAGCAGCACCGTCCCGCTGCCGAGCAGGTTGACCGTCGTCTCGAAACCTGCTGCCAGCACGAGACCCGCGACTGCGCGGAGCTCGGTCTCGTCGAGTCGCTGGCCCTCGTCCTCGAGGGTGACCAGCTGGCTGAGCAGGTCGTCGCCGGGCTCGCGCCGGAGCCGCGCGAGGTGGCCGCCCAGCCACTCCTGGAAGCCCCGGACGGCGATGTCGACCGACTCGAACTGCTTCCAGGTCAGGCCGACGTCGAGGCTGGGCGCTCCGTCGCGGCCGAAGCCGAGGACCTTGTCGCGGTCCTCGGGTCGCACGCCGAGGATCTCGGTGATGACCGTGACCGGGAGCTGGCTGCAGTAGGCCTCGACGAGGTCGACCTCGGGTGTGCTCTCCAGCCCGTCGAGCAGCTCGTCCGCGATCGCCTGCACCCGGACCCGCAGCGCCTCGACGGCCCGGGCGGTGAAGACGCGCGAGACCAGCCGGCGGTACCTCGTGTGGTCCGGCGGCTCCACGACCAGCAGCGACGGCGGGTCGATCGGACCGAGCGACCCGGGGTCGCGCGACCAGCGCACGAGCCGCGCGAGGGGGCCCGGCATCGCGGCGTCGTCCGGGCCGGCGCGGAAGTCGTCGCTCTTGAGCACTGCGTTGACGACGTCGTGCGACACCGTCACGTGGCCGAGCCGGCCGGGGACCAGATCGCCTCGTGCGCGGACCTTCTCGTAGAGCGGGTACGGGTTCGCGCGGTGCCCGGGATCGACGATCGACGTCGCCTGGAGGTCGCCCTTGCGGGCGGCTCGTCGTACGGCCAGGCCGACGACGCCGTGCTGGAAGCCCCACCGGACCCGCCGGCGCACCGCTGTCGTGGCTGCTGTCATGCCACGAGCCTGCCGTACGCCCTGGCGGTCAGCGGCGGGTGGCGTGCTTGGCGAGGACCGGCTTCTGCACCTTGAGCAGGAACAGGCCCTCGTCGATGCCGCTCACGGCGATCGTGCCGGACGGGAAGTAGGGGTAGTTCGACCAGGTGCCGACGAACTCCGGCTCGTCGTTCGCCGGGTAGGTGTCGAAGTAGGCGACCTCGGTCAGCGTGCCCCGGGCGGCCTTCTTCGTGTCGAGGATGCGCAGGCCCGCCGCGTAGTTGGACTGGTAGACCAGGCCGTCCTTGACGTACATGTTGTGGTCGATCGCCGCGGCGCTCGAGCTGTGCGCCTTGATGAAGCGCGGCGCGTCCAGGTCGCTCACGTCGAAGATCAGGGTCCGGGTCCTGTCCGCGGTGCTGCCCTCGTCGCCCTCGTCGCCCATGAGGAAGGTGCGCTGGTCGTCGGTCAGCCAGCCCTGGTGGGCGTAGGCCACGTCCGGGTACTCCACCCGACCGAGCTGGGTCGGCGCGAGCTTGTCGGTCACGTCCACGACCGACAGGTGGGTCTCGCTGGAGTTCAGGCAGATCTCCCTGCCCTGGTGGGTCTTGTCCGGGCCGCGGTAGACCACGCACTGGGTGTCGTGGACGTAGCTGGCGACGCCGCTGACGCCGACCAGGCCGAGACCGGTGCCGGGGCCCTCGCCGCGCAGGTGGCAGCCCGCGGGGACCGGGAGCTTGGGGTCGCTGATGTCGACCATGTGCAGCCCGGACAGGCACATGTCGGGGGCGACCAGGCCGTTGTTGCCGCCCACGATGTAGGCGTAGCCGGTCTCCTCGTTGATGGCGATGTTGTGCGCCGAGAAGGCCAGCGGGTAGTTGACGTCCTCGGTCCAGTCCTGCGCCTCGGTCACGCCGCGCAGCCGGGTCAGGTCGAAGACCCGCATCCCGTGGCCGGCGGACTCGCTGACGATGAAGGCGTGGTCCTTGTAGACCTTGATGTCGTGCCACTGCAGCTGCGCCGGTGAGCTGTTGAGCAGCGCGCCGAGGTAGACCGGCTTCAGCGGGTTCGTCACCCGGAAGATCGCGGTGCCGTTGGTCTTGCCCATCAGGACGTACTCGTCCTTGCTCTCCGGGTCGACCCAGCCCCAGATGTCGCTCGCGCCGCCACCGAGCGGGGCCAGCGCCTCGCTGCCGCGGAAGTCGTCCAGCGGCACGAAGCTCAGCAGGTCGACGCCCTTGCACGGGAAGGTCCCGGCCTTCCCCTTGACGCACGGCTTGCCGGCGACCGTCGTGGTCGGGACGCCCTCGCTGGCCAGCGGCGGGCGGAAGTCCTTCTGCAGGTGCTGTCGCGCCTCGACCCGCTGCTGCGCGGTGAAGGGCGAGCTGCCGGCGTACGAGGCGGTGGCCAGGCCGAGGACGACGAGCAGCAGGGCGGCGATGAGGCGGCGCACGGGGGGTCCGTTCCGTCGGGAGCAGGCGGTCGTACGGCTGTCTTCGCCGTGTGTCGCCGATGTCCTGTTCCACGGGCTGCCCGGTGTGCTCGGGGGGGCTGGGGGGCTGGCTCCTCGGGATGTGGCGATCTTGCCCGCTCAGACCCCCGCCGAGATCGCCACTTCCGGGCGCGGGCCTCCTCTCCACAACCGATCACGGGCGGGTGTGATCGGTTGTGGAGCGG
>SCTD01000549.1 GCA_004299215.1 Frankiales bacterium
CGCAGGAGTGTGCACCCGCGATGTCGAAACGTGCAGGCAACCCAGCCGCTCGTCCGGAAGGCCCGACTCGTGCCTGCACTCCGCCTGCTCGCCGTCTGCACGGCCGTCGTCGCCGTCGGCGGCGCCGCCCTCGCCTCCGCCGCCCCGCCCGCACCGTCGACGCCGGCCACGCCCGGCATCGCCTGCGGCCCCGGCTCGCTCCCGGAGAAGACGCAGGGCCGCGCGCCGCGAGCCGACGTCGAGACGGGGCGGTACGCCAAGGGCTACACCTGCAACGTCACCGAGGTGAGCCGCACCGGCCGGACCGGCGGCTACCGGGTGGAGCGCTACGTCGACAGCAGCGGCAACGAGTGCGCCTACTACGACACCACGCTGCTGTGGCCGACCAGCGTCGCGGACCAGGGCACCGAGGGACCGGGCACGTACGTCCTGGACATGAAGGACCCGGCCAGGCCGGTCGTCACCGCGGTGCTGCGCAGCCCGGCCTTCCAGTCCCCGCACGAGTCGATGCGCCTCAACCAGGAGCGCGGCCTGCTCGCCGCCGTGATGGCCTACCCGACCACCCAGCCGGGCCAGGTCGACGTCTACGACGTCAGCCAGGACTGCCGCACCCCGCAGCTGCTCTCCAGCACCCCGATGGGCGTGCTCGGCCACGAGGGCGGCTTCGCACCTGACGGCCTCACCTACTACGTCGGCTCGCTCTACTTCCGCACGCTGACCGCGATCGACCTGACCGAGCCGCGGGCGCCGAAGCCGGTCTGGACCACCACCGACTACGAGCCGCACGGCGTCTCCGTCAGCGCCGACGGCAACACGCTCTACATGGCGGAGGCGGCCTTCGACGACGGCAGCGGCTTCAGCGGCCTGACCGTGCTCGACGTCACGCAGGTGCAGCAGCGGGTGCCGAACCCCGAGGTCCCGGTCGTGAGCCGCACGACGTGGGACACCGTCAGCACCCCGCAGAACGCGACGCCGTTCACCAGCGGGGGCAAGCCCTACGTCTTCGAGATCGACGAGTTCGGCAGCGGCGCGCAGATCGGGGCTGCCCGCATCATCTCGATGAAGGACCCGCAGAAGCCGAAGGTCGTCTCCGACCTGCGCCTGGAGGTCAACCGCGAGGAGCTGCAGGGCGACGACCTCGAGGCCGATCCCGGTAACGACCAGGCGTTCCAGGGCTACCAGGGCCACTACTGCTCGCTGCCCAGCCGCGTCGACCCGAAGGTCGTGGCCTGCACGTTCATCATGTCCGGGCTGCGCGTCTTCGACATCTCCGACGTGACGAAGCCACGCGAGATCGCCTATCACAACAGGCCTCTCGTGCCTGGCACGGGCACCAACCCGGAGAAGGCCGGGTCCTTCGCGATGTCCGCGCCGGCCTACGACGAGAGGACCGGCGACATCTGGTACTCCGACGGCAACAGCGGCTTCTACGTCGTCCGGCTGACCGGTCCGGCCAAGCGCACCCGGTTCGCGGGCTCGACGGTGCTGCCCGGCAACTGACCAGGGTCGGCGGGATGACCCGGTCGGCGCTCCTGCTGCTGCACGGCCTCGGTGGTACCGCAGCGGTCTGGGACGGACTGCGCGCCGTCCTGCCGCCCGACGTCGAGGTCGTCGCCCCCGACCTGCCCGGGCACGGGACCGCCGCTCCCCTCGCGGCGTACTCGTTCGCCGCGCTGGCGGAGGCGGTCGCGGCCGGGCTCGACGGGCCGTACGCCGTGCTCGGTCACTCCCTCGGCGGAGTCGTCGCGCTGGAGCTCGCGCGCGCCGGTCACGCGACAGCGGTCGTCGGCCTCGGCATCAAGGTCGCCTGGAGCGAGGACGACCTGGCCCGTGCTGCGGCGCTGGCCGGCAAGCCGGCGCGGACCTTCGCGACCCGGGAGGAGGCGCTGGACCGGCACCTGGCGGTGTCCGGTCTGCGCGGCCTCGTCGGCCCGGACGACGCTGCAGCGACCACGGGAGTACGACGCGACGACGAGGGGTGGCGGCTCGCCCTGGACCCCCGCGCGTTCGGCGTCGGCGCGCCCGACCTGCCCGGTCTGCTCCGGGATGCCCGGTGCCCGGTCGTGCTGGCGCGTGGCGAGCACGACCCCATGGTGAGTGAGGCGGACCTGCGGGCGCTGGGCGTCGAGCCGGTGACCCTGCCGGGGCTGGGGCACAGCGCGCACGTCGAGGACCCGCCGGCCGTCCGGGGGTTGCTCGGAAGCCACATGACAGTCGTGTGACGAGAAACGCACGCGGAGTCGCCACCTGACGCCGTTCCGTCATGGACACTGCTTGCAACAGCACGCGCCTTGACCGACGCCGAGCCCCGCCCACGGTCAGCCCCCAGGCGCCCACACTGACACCCTGGGCGGGGACGGGGGACCCAGGTCTCCACGGCCCGCGCGAGCGGGCCTCGGGGCGAAGCGCGGACTGCCGCAGGCAGCGAGCGCCGGCCACTCTCCAGGCCGAGCCCGACAGCTCACCCCGCAGGCGTGCGAGAGGCTCCCGTGTACTCCCCCCGCCATGCCCGTCCTTCCTGCGTGCCCGCACGAGCGGCCGTCGGATCCACCCTCGCCGCGATCCTGCTCCCGATCGCCGTCGCCTCGCCCGCCATCGCGCAGGAGGCGCCCGCCACCCCCACCGCGACGGTGCAGGACCCGGTCCGCGAGTCGACCACCCTGCGCATCTCCGCCTCCGTGATCGGCTCCGACGGCACCTCCGCGGTCGGCGTCCGGCTGCTCGCCGGTGACGACGACGTCGCCGTCCCCGACGCCACCGTCGACATTCAGGCGCTGCGCGACGGCACGTGGGCCCGGGTCGCGACCCTGACCACAAACGCCCAGGGCCTGGCCAACGGCGACCTGCCGTTCAGCGCCAGCACGCGGATCCGCGCGGTCTACCTGGGCAGTGCGACGCGTGCCGCGGGCACCAGCCCCGAGGTCCTCGTCGTGAAGAAGGCCGTCGTCGCGATGCGGATCTCCGCGACCGCCGCCGACGCCGCCGGTCGCAGCGACGTCGGCGTCCGGCTGCTCGCCGACGGACGGCCGGTGCAGAACGGCTACATCCGGATCGAGCGTCGTACCAGCACCGGCTGGGAGTACGTCGCCCGGCTCCTCAGCAACAGCGACGGCCTGGGGCGCGGCACGCTCAGCTTCAGCCGTGACACCCGGATCCGCGCGACGTACGCCGGCAGCAGCACGCGCACCGCGGGCGTCAGCCCGGAGGTCGTCGTCACGGCGAGCACCCTCGGCCAGCAGGCCGTGCAGATCGCCGCCCAGCAGGCGGGCAAGCCCTACTCCTACGGCTCGGCGGGGCCCAGCAGCTTCGACTGCTCCGGCTTCACGACCTACATCTACAAGACCCGCCTCGGTCGGAGCATCCCGCGCACGAGCGCGCAGCAGGCGGCCGAGCTGCCGCGGGTGTCGCAGTCCGCGAAGCGCCCCGGCGACCTGCTCTTCTTCCGCAGCGGCGGCCGGGTCAGCCACGTCGCGGTCTACGCCGGCGGCGGCCAGATGTGGGACGCGCCCACCAGCGGCAACGTGGTGCGCAAGCGCGCGATCTACAGCAGCAGCTACACCGTCGGCCGCGTCGGGTAGGTCACCCGCTCCAGCTGATCAACGCCGCGGTTGCTCACCTCTCAGCGCGCTGAGGAGCGAGGAGACCCGGCGTTGATCACGGGTGGCGACAGGGACGCTCGCCCGGAACACCGGCAGAGCGACGGGTTGTTGCACGGCGCATGACCAGCAACGGCGCGAGCGGGCAGGACACCTACGACACCTTCCGCCAGGGCGAGCTGTTCCTCCGCGCAGGCCAGCCGACCGAGGCGGCGCTGCGCCGGCTGGTGGAGCGCCGCCCGGACGACGGCTGGGCGTGGTTCGCGCTCGCCCGGACGATGGAGCGTCGCGGCAGCGACGCGACGCAGCAGCGGCGCGTGGCCGCGGCCCTGGGCTTCGAGGGCTGAGCCGGGGCCGGTCGCGGCTGCGCGAGACTCCCGTCGTGCCCACCCTGCTCGTCGTCCACCACAGCCCCAGCCGGTCGCTGCAGGTGCTGACCGGCGCCGTGCTGGCGGGCGCTCGGCACCCGGACCTCACCGGCGTCGACGTGGTCGTGCGTCCTGCCCTCGAGGCGACCGCGGAGGACGTCCTCGCCGCGGACGGCTACGTCCTCGGCTCGGCGGCCCACTTCGGCTACATGTCAGGCGCTCTCAAGCACTTCTTCGACACGACCTTCCTGCAGGTGGGCGGCAGCCTCGACGAGAGCGGCGCCGCGGGAGCATCGGCAGGTGCCACCGCCAGGCGCCCGTTCGCGCTCTACGTCCACGGGCGCTACGACACCACCGGCGCCGTCCGGTCCGTGCTGTCCATCACCGGGGCGCTCGGCTGGCAGCAGTCGGCGGCCGTGCTCGAGGTGCTGGGGGACGTGGACGAGGCGGCGACGGAGGCGGCGCACGAGCTGGGCGCGACCGTCGCTGCGCTGCTCGCCGACCGATGATGCACAGCACGTCGCGGATGCACCCGCGGAGCCGTCCCGGCGGCTAGCGTGGCTCCGCGTGGGGATTCGGGTGAAGCGGGCGCGTGAGGCGCTCGACGCCGCCCTGGCCGCGGTCCCGGGGTCGCAGGACCGCCCCGGGCAGCGCGCGATGGTGGAGGCGGTCGCGACCGCGCTCGGCTCCGGCGAGCACCTGCTGGTGCAGGCCGGCACCGGCACCGGCAAGTCGCTCGGCTACCTCGTCCCGGCGCTGACGTCCGGCAAGCGCGTCGTCGTCGCGACCGCCACCAAGGCGCTGCAGGCCCAGCTCGTCGACAAGGACCTGCCCCGGCTGGTCAAGGCCCTGGCGCCCGTGCTCGGACGAGAGCCGTCGTACGCCCTCGCCAAGGGGCGCGGCAACTACGTCTGCCTGCAGCAGGTGCACGGCGGTCCCGGGGCGCGCGAGGACGAGCCCTCCGACTCCCTCTTCGACGGCCCGGCCTCGTCGCTCGGGACGCAGGTGGTGCGGCTGCGGGAGTGGGCCGAGCAGAGCGAGACCGGCGACCGCGACGAGGTGCCCTTCCCGGTGACCGACCGGGCCTGGCGGCAGGTGTCGGTCAGCGCGCGGGAATGCCTGGGCAGCAAGTGCCCCGACCGCGTCGACTGCTTCTCGGAGAAGGCCCGCGAGGCCGCGCGCGAGGCCGACGTCGTCGTCGCCAACCACACCCTGCTCGCGCTCGACGTCTTCACCGGCGTGCAGGTGCTGCCCGAGCGCGACGCGGTCGTCATCGACGAGGCGCACGAGTTCACCGACTCGGTGACCGACGCGCTGTCGCACGAGCTGGCGATCGGGGACGTACGACGGGCCGTCGGCGCGGTGGCCGACCTGGTGTCGGAGGCCGCCCGGATGCGCCTCGAGTCGGCACGGGACGGGCTCGAGGGCGTGCTGCAGGTGCTCGAGCCCGGCTGGGTGCGCGCGCTGGACCGGCACTCCCTCGACACCCTCGGTCAGCTGGACGCCGCCGCGACCGCGGCGTGCACCGAGCTGACCCGGGAGCTGTCGGCCGGTGACCTGGACGACGTGGAGTCGGCCCGCAGGGAGCGGGCGAAGGGGTCGTTGACCGCGGTCGCCGAGGCAGCCCGCGAGATCGGCACGCCGTCGGTGTCCTCCGCGGTCTACGCGACCGCGGACGGGTCGACGACGCGGCTGCGGGTCTCGCCGCTGCGGGTCGGGGGTGCGCTCGGCTCCCGGCTGTTCGGCGAGACGACGGTGGTGGCCACCTCGGCGACGCTGACGCTCGGCGGGTCGTTCCGGCACGCCGCCTCGCAGCTCGGCCTGCTGTGGCTGGCGGGATCGCCCGTGGGTGAGGGAGAGGCGCACGACCTGCGTGAGAAGGCCGCTGCGGCAGAGGTTCTCGAGGAGTCGTCCGAGGAGGACCCGCCGCCGCGATGGAAGCACCTCGACGTCGGCAGCCCCTTCGACTACGCCCGCCAGTCGCAGCTGTGGGTGGCGCGGTCGCTGCCGGACCCCGGCCGGATGGCGGTGTCCTGGGCGAAGGCGGTCGACGAGCTGCTGGCCGAGCTCGTGGAGGCCGCGGGCGGCCGCACCCTCGGGCTCTTCAGCTCCACCGCCGCGGCGGCCCGCGCGGCTGCCGCGGTGCGGGAGGCGACCGACCTGCCGATCCTGCTCCAGGGCGAGGACTCGCCAGGCGCGCTGCAGCACGCGTTCGCCTCCGACGCGCGCACGTGCCTGTTCGGGACCCGGTCGTTCTGGCAGGGCGTCGACACGCCGGGCTCTGCGTGCCAGCTCGTCGTCATCGACCGCATCCCGTTCGGCCACGTCGACGACCCGCTGTCCAAGGCCCGGCTCGCAGCGGCGGCCGACGCCGGTCGCAACGGCTTCCTGGAGGTGACCCTGCCGCCGGCTGCGGTGCTGCTCGCGCAGGGCACCGGGCGGCTGATCCGCTCGACCGGGGACCGCGGCGTCGTCGCCGTGCTCGACCCGCGGCTGGAGACCGCCGGCTACTCCCGGGTCCTGCTCGACTCGCTGCCGCCCTTCTACCGGGCGCGCTCCAAGGAGGCGGTCCTCGCCTCCCTGCGCGCCATCGACGCGAGCGCGCCCCCGCTGCTCCCCGCCGGCCCCCGGCCGTCCGAGCGTCGCAAGGCCCTCGCCGGCTGACGCGCCGAGCCCCTTGGGAGACTCGGGCTCATGGACCTCGAGGCCGTACTCGGCGACGCCGCACCGCACCTGTCCGTCACGCACGACGACGGCGTGGTGACGGTCGCCTTCACCCGGCCGGACAAGCACAACGCCATCTCGTTCGCGATGTGGCACGCCCTGGGCCGGCTGATGCCCGCGCTCGCCGACGACGCCCGGTGCGAGGTCGTCGTCCTGCGCGGCACGCCGGGCGGGCCCTTCAGCGCCGGCGCGGACATCAGCGAGTTCCAGACCCTGCGGGCGGACCCCGACGGCGCGCGCCGCTACGGCGAGGCGGTCGAGGCGGGGGAGCAGGCGGTGATCCGCTTCCCCAAGCCGACGGTCGCCCTCGTCGAGGGCTTCGCGATCGGCGGGGGCAGCCAGCTGGCGCTCGCCTGCGACCTCCGGGTCTGCGAGGCCCGGTCCCGCTTCGGGATCACGCCCGCCAAGCTCGGCATCGTCTACGCGCTGCCGTCGACGGCGCGCCTGGTGGAGGTGGTCGGCGCGGCGTGGGCGCGCTGGATCCTGTTCACCGGCGAGCTGCTCGACGCCGAGACCGCGCTGCGGATCGGCCTGGTGCACGAGGTGGTCGAGACCGGCACCGTCCAGGACCGGGCGTACGCCCTGGCCCGGACCATGGCCGAGCGCGCGCAGGTGTCGCTGGTCGGCGGCAAGCAGATGGTGGCGCGCGCCGTCGCCGGCCGGCTCGACGAGGACGACGAGGTGCACCGGATCTACGAGCAGTCCTGGACGAGCGCCGAGTACGCCGAGGGCGTCGCGGCGTTCCTCGGCAAGCGACCGCCGGACTTCTCCGCGGCACGACTGCGCCCGTAGCGGAATGAGCTCGATCCTGTCGGTGCCCGCACCTAGGTTCTCCGCATGACTGCACAGATCCGCGCGCGCGGGCTGGTGAAGAGGTACGGCCAGGTCACCGCCCTGGCGGGCCTCGACCTGGACGTCGAGCAGGGGTCGGTGCTCGGCCTGCTCGGGCCCAACGGCGCCGGCAAGACGACCGCGGTGCGCATCCTCACCACGCTCCTGGAGCCCGACGAGGGGACGGCGGAGGTGGCCGGCCGCGACGTCCTCACCGACGCCGCGGGGGTCCGGCGCAGCATCGGCCTGTCCGGGCAGAACGCCGCGGTCGACGAGCACCTCACCGGCTTCGAGAACCTCGACATGATCGGCCGGCTCTACCGGCTCGGCCGCAGGCGGTCGCGCGAGCGGGCCCGCGAGCTGCTCGACCGCTTCGACCTGGTCGAGGCCGGCGACCGGCCGGTCAAGACCTACTCCGGCGGCATGCGGCGCCGGCTCGACCTGGCCGGCGCTCTGGTCGCCGAGCCCGCGGTGCTGTTCCTCGACGAGCCGACGACCGGGCTCGACCCGCGCAGCCGCAACGACATGTGGGACGTCATCCGCGAGCTGGTGCGCGCAGGGAGCACCGTCCTGCTGACGACGCAGTACCTCGAGGAGGCCGACCTGCTCGCCGACGAGATCGTCGTCATCGACCACGGCCGGGCCATCGCGCAGGGCACCTCCGACCAGCTGAAGGCACAGCTCGGCGGGGAGCGCGTCGAGGTCGTCGTGCCGAGCACCGCGGACCTGGAGCCGGCGCGCGAGGTGCTCTGCGGCCTGGCCATCGGCGAGGTGACCATCGACCAGCACACCCGGCGACTCACCCTGCCGGTCACCGGCGGCAGCAAGGTGCTGGTCGACGTGATCGGACGGCTCGACGCAGCCGGCATCGCGTCGCTCGACGTGGGCCTTCGCCGGCCGACGCTCGACGACGTCTTCCTCACCCTGACCGGCCACCCCGCCGAGCCCGAGGCCGCGACGCAGGAGGTCGCCCGATGACCGCGCTCACCGCCGCGCTCGGCGACGGCGTCGTCGTCGCCAAGCGCAACCTGATCAAGATCAAGCGCGTGCCCGACATCCTGGTCTTCACGACGCTGCAGCCGATGATGTTCATCCTGCTGTTCGCGTTCGTCTTCGGCAGCGCCATCGGGGAGGCGGCAGGGGTCAACTACCGCGAGTTCCTCATCGCGGGGATCTTCGCCCAGACGGTCATCTTCGGTGCGACCTTCACCGGTGCCGGCATCGCCGACGACATGCAGAAGGGCATCATCGACCGCTTCCGCTCGCTGCCCATGTCGCGCACAGCGGTGCTCGTCGGCCGCACCGGCAGCGACGTCGTCTACAACGTCCTCGTCATCGTGGTGATGTCGCTGACCGGGCTGGTGGTCGGCTGGCGGGTGCGCACCTCGGTGCTCGAGGCGCTGGGCGGCTTCCTGCTGCTCCTGGTGTTCGCGTACGCCATCAGCTGGGTGATGGCCTACGTCGGGCTGATCGCCCCGGCGCCCGAGGTGGTCAACAACGCGTCCTTCGTCGTCATCTTCCCGATCACCTTCATCGCCAACACCTTCGTCCCGGCGGAGGGCCTGCCCGGGCCGCTGCGCACCATCGCGGAGTGGAACCCGGTGTCGGCGGTGACGCAGGCCGCGCGTGAGCTGTTCGGCAACATCGGGCCGGGCACACCTCCCCCGGAGGTGTGGTCGCTGCAGCACCCGGTGCTCTACACGCTGCTCTGGGTGGTCCTCATCCTGGCCGTGTTCGTCCCGCTCTCGGTGCGGCAGTACGTGCGAGCGGCGTCGCGCTCAGCGCCCGCTGCGGCAGGATGCGCGGATGACCGAGGTCGGCGCGACGCTGGGGGTGGAGGAGGAGTACCACCTCGTCGACGCCGAGACCGGGGCGCTCGCCGACGCGCCGGACGTCGCTCCTGCCGCGATCGCGCGGCTGGGGCGGGACGCGCAGACCGAGATCAGCACCAGCCAGGTCGAGGTCGCGACCCCGGTCTGCACGTCGCTCGGCGAGGTGCGCGCGCACCTGCTCCGGCTGCGCAGGGGCGCCGACGAGGCTGCGCAGTCGCACGGCTGCCGGATCCTCGCCGCCGCGACGCACCCGACGGCGCACTGGCGCGAGCAGCACCTCACCGACGCGCCGCGCTACGCGCGCGTGCACGAGCGCTACGGCCTGCTGGCCCTGCAGCAGCTCATCACCGGGCAGCACGTCCACGTGTCCGTGCCGGACCCGGAGCTCGCCGTCGACGTGTGCGACCGGCTGCGCCCCGACCTGCCGCTGCTCATCGCGCTGTCCGGCAGCTCGCCCTACTGGGAGGGCGTCGACACCGGCTACGCGAGCTACCGGACGCTGTGGTTCGCCCGGTTCCCGGTGACCGGGTCGCAGGAGGTGCTGCGGACCAGAGCGGCGTACGACGCCCTCGTCGAGGACCTGGTCGCGAGCGGCGTGGTGGACGACGCCCGGGGGATGTACTGGGACGCGCGGCCGTCGGTGCTCTACCCGACGGTCGAGGTGCGGGTGGCCGACACCAGCCCGCACGTCGACGACTCGGTGCTGCAGGCAGGGCTCACCCGCGCGCTGGTGCGCGTCGCGGCGCAGCAGGCCGAGCGGGACCTGCCGTTCCCCGCTCCGCGTCCGGAGCTGGTGCGCGCGGCGCGCTGGCGGGCCGCGCGGTTCGGGCTCGAGGGGCAGCTGGTCGACCTGCGGCGCGCGACCAAGGTGCCCGGCGCGGTGCTGCTGCGGGAGATGCTCGACACCCTCCGTGAGGACCTCGAGGCCACCGACGACTGGGACGAGGTCAGCGCGCTCGCCGAGCAGGTGCTGCGACGGGGGACCAGCGCCGTGCAGCAGCGGCGTACCGGCTCGGTGCACGGCCTCACCGCCGTCGTCCACGAGGTGGTCGCGCAGTCCACCTCCGGCTGACGTCAGCGGCGGAACAGGTCCGGCGGGGGACGCGGCGCGCTCCGCGCCGTCGCATCGGTGACGGGCGCCGCGCCGCCGGTGAAGTCGCGCAGGTCGTCCCCGCTGACCAGCCGCGCCCGGCCGGCGGCACGCGACACCGTCCGCACCAGCGCGTCCTCCGGCAGCGGCACGTCCGACGCCGCCAGCACGAGGTTCGCGAAGCGACGGCCCCTCAGCACGGCGGGGTCGGCGAGCAGCAGCACGTGCGGGAACACCGCGAGCAGCGTCGCGACCTGCGCGCGGGCGAAGGCGAGCGGCCGGCCGTCCGCGACGTTGACCGTGTAGACCCCGCCGGGACGCAGCAG
>SCTD01000550.1 GCA_004299215.1 Frankiales bacterium
GGGGGCCGCTCTGACACCCGGGTGCTCGTGCCAGCGGACCTTGTCGAGCAGCCAGCTGCGTCGGCGCGCCGGCGGCGTGGACGCGGCGGACTCTGAATCAGGGCGCGTGGTGGTCATGCATGGACTCTTGCCCGCTCGCTCACCTGTGGTCCAGGCTCCCGGTGGCTGAGAGAGCTCCCAGCGGGGTTCAGCGTCGGCACACCCCCACCGGCGCAGTCTGGTTCCTGTCAGACAGACCCGAGCAGAGGAGGACCCCGTGCCACGCCACAACCCCACGACCCTTTCCGCCGACGACGGCCACAGTCGTCACGAGCGGCGGCTCGAGCGCGACGGCCGGGCCCGCAGCCGGCGGCGTGCACGCCGCGTGCAGACGGTGATGCCGGACGGCTTCGGCCGGCAGCGCCTGGTCCCGCGCGTCCAGCAGGACGCGCGTGACCTGGACCAGCAGGTGGCGGATTGGAGGAGCGAGCTGGCGCTCAGCAGCTGAACTCTCGCGGCGCCGACGGTCACCGGGGCAGCTGCTGGCCTGCGGAGCGCAGGACGAGGTGGAAGGCCGGCCCCGGTCCGGGTTCGGCCAGGACCAGGCGCATGTCCTCGGCTTCGGCCAGCCGCCGGGCCAGCGCCAGCCCGATCCCCGTTCCGGAGGCGGCGCCGGCCCGCCGGACGAACACGCCGTCGGAGTCCAGCCGTCTGGTTCCCTGGTCGGACACCGACACCACCGCGCCGGTCCCGACCCGCGCCGCTGACAGGGTGACCTGCCCGCTGCCGTGCCGCAGCGCGTTGTCCAGCAGCACATCCAGCACCTGCCGCAGAGCCGCGGATGAGACGGCGACCCAGGGAAGGTGCGGTTCCAGCTCGACGGACAGTTCGCGACCCGCCGCGGCCGCAGCCGGCGTCCACCGCTGGCCGGCCTCACGCACGGAGGTGGCCAGCGCGTGCACCGGCCTCGGTCCGCTGGTGTCGCGTGCCAGCAGCAGCAGGTCGTCGACGGTCTGCTCAAGGCGGTCCGCGTCGCCCAGCAACTCGCTGACCAGGAGTTCAGGATTGGACGGGGCGAGCTGCTCGGTCTCCAACCGGAGCCGCAGTGACGTCAGCGGCGTTCGCAGCTGGTGGGCCAGGTCGGCGCTGAAGGCGCGCTCCCGCTCCAGGGCGGCACTCAACTGGCCGGCGGCGGCGTCGAGCGCGGCGCGGACGGCCGCGATCTCCGGAACCCCGGTGTCGTCGCGTGCCGGCAGCTGATTCCCGGCGCCGACCGCGGCGGCGTCGTCGCACAGTTGCGCCAGCGGGCGGGCGAGGCTGCGGCTGCGGACAGCGGCGATCAGCCCGGCCGCGGCGAGCACCAGCGCAGCCAGTCCGGCCATCGCTGCCCAGGTGCGTCTGGTCCGAGCGTCAACAGCGCCGACGGGCGTGCTGACGCGTACTGCGGCCACCACCCGTTCGGCGTCACTGACCGGGACGGCGACGACGAGGTCGTCGGTTCGCGCGGCGCCGGAACCGCCGAGGGCCTGACGTACAGGTTCATCGGCGGTGTCGGGTCCCTGCCCCTGGAGTCGCCGGCCGTCCCGGCCGTATAGCGCGGCGTGCACGTCCGGGCCGAAGTCCGGGAACTCGGGCGGGTCGTTGTCCTTGGCGAAGGTGGCGGGGACGGCGACGACCGCCTCGGACGCACGCTGCGACAGGACCAGCAGGGCCTCGTCGCGGTAGAGGGTCTGCACGGCCAGTGCCAGTGGCAGCCCGAAGCCCACCACTGCGACGATCGCGGTCAGCAGCATGGCGGTCAGCAGCCGTCGCCTCACCGCGCATCGTCCGGCGCCGGCCCGCTGGGTAGCTCGAAGCGGTACCCGACTCCCCGCAACGTCGTGATGCGGCTGCTGTCCGGACCGGCCTCGCCGAGCCGCTGGCGCAGCGCGGCGACGTGCACGTCGACGGTCTTGGTCGAACCGAACCCCTGGCCGTCCCAGACCTGCTCCATCAGCCGCTGGCGGGTGACGACCCGGCCGGCCGCGCGCATCAGGGCGACCAGGAGGTCGAACTCCTTGGGGCGCAGCTCGACCGGCCGACCGGCCAGCAGCACCTGCCGGGCATCGACGTCGACGCGCAGGTCTCCTACCTCGAGCTGATCGGCCCTGTGCGCGGGCGCGTCCAGACGACGCGTGTGCGCGCGCAGCCGAGCGAGCAGCTCGCTCAAGCGGAACGGCTTGACCAGGTAGTCGTCGGCGCCGGCATCCAGACCGACGACGACGTCGGTCTCGGAACCACGCGCCGTGATCATCAGGACAGGCAGTGAGGGGGCGTCGCGGCGCAGCTGGCGGCATACCTCCAGACCGTTCAGGTCCGGCAGTCCGAGGTCGAGCAGCACCAGGTCGACCGTCCCGAGCGGATGCTGCAGCGCCGCCGCGCCGGTCTGGCACCAGGTCAAGCGGTAGCCCTGCGACTCGAGCGCCCTGACCAGGCCGGCGCCGATGCCCGTGTCGTCCTCGACGAGCAGCACCCGCGGTCCGGACGGCATGGTCACCGGGAGAGCCTACGGACACAGCGAAGGGGCGCGTCGCCCGCGGCGACGCGCCCCTTCCCTGCGGAGGGTCAGTCCGCAGCTTCTGCGCCGCCGGCGTCCTTCTGCACCGTCGCCGTCGTGATCGCGGCACCGGTCGCGCTCGCGAGCACCTTCACTTCGAGGGCGTTCTGCGAGGTGGCGTACAGGCTGAACTCGTTGACCGGTACCGAGCCCGGCGCGCCGCTGTTGTCGAAGTTGACGGTGTAGGTGCCACCGGGCGGGACCGACACGTCGGCGGGCAGCGTGGCGTAGTAGCTCTCGGAGGTCTTCGCCGTCGGGTCGGTGAAGGTGTAGAAGAACTCGAGCCCGGTCAGCGGAGTCGTGCCGGAGTTGGCGAGGGTCACCTCCAGGTGGTCATCGACCGCCTTGCCGGTGGCGTCGACGTTGTTCTCCACGAGCACCTCGTCGATGGTGAGCGTCTTGGCTGTGGCGGTGTTGCTGATCGGGTTGGTGGTGACGGGCAGGACCCGACCGGACCCGGCCGCTGCCGCGGGCTTGCTGCCGGAGCCGGCGGCCGGTGCGGAGCCGGCCGAGGAGGTGGCGGCGCCGCCGCAGGCGGCGAGGGCGATCGCCGATGCGGTGACGGCCGCGGCGATCCGGACGTTGGTGCGCTTGAGCAGGGATCGGTTCATGCGGTGCCTCCTTGGGGGGTCGGGGGGACGCGGCGGAAGCTGCGCCACAGAGCGGTGCCGAGAGCGGTGGCGTAGAACGCCAACCACCCGATGTCGTTGCGCTTTTCCGTCAGCAGCTGGCCGAGGGTGAAGCCGCGGTACTTGTCCTTCACGTCGGTCATCGCGAAGGCGAATCGCTCGAAGTGCTTGGAGACCGAGGCCTCCTCGATCCAGTTGCGGACGTGCTCGTAGCCCGAGAAGTGGGCCAGCACGGCGGTCTCGCCGTTGCGGTCCAGGCCCAGAGCGGCGAACAGCCCGCCGGGGACCTGGTTGTCGGCGTCCAAGGTGTCGCCGATCTGCGGGATGATCAGCACGACGAGCAGCCAGACGCCCAGCGCCACCATCAGGCCGGTGGTCGCCACCCGGGAACGGGCGGTCGCCACGACACCGAGGGCGTAGAACACACCCATGTAGACGACGGCCGCGAGGTAGGCCAGCAGCAGCTGGACCCCCTGACCCGAGCTGGGCCAGTCCCGTCCGATCACACCCAGGCAGAGCACGGCCACCACGGCGGTGCTGGCCACCAGCGTCGACAGGACGGCCAGCGCGCCGAGCGCGCTGCCGGCCGCCTGCTCGCCGGGAGTGACGGGACGGGATCGGAGCAGCGGCAGCGTGCCGTTGGCGCGTTCCCGGGAGATGGTCAGGTAGCCCAGCGCAAGGGCGATGACGGCTCCGAGGATCTCGACGTACTCCATCGCCCCGCGCAGCAGCGACAGCAGTGCCAACGGCGACGGCGGGATGCGGGTGACGCCATCCGCCGTCGCGGCCTGCACGTACGCCTGGTAGTCGGCCAGCTGGCCGCGGTAGTCCAACGCGGCGGTCAGGACCGACACGAAGGTGGTCGCGGCCAGGATGGCGACCAGCGTCAGCAGGATGCGGCTGCGCCATGCCGCGCGGTACTCGTGCCTGGCCAGTGCCAGGACCCGGCCGCTACTCACCGGCCATGCTCCGCGACCAGTCGTGCCTGCGCACGGTCAAGGAGACGAGCAGCGCGAGCAGGCCCGCGCCGAGCAGCAGCGGCACGGCATGCCCCAGCGTTGCGGTGACCGCATGTGCCGGTCCGGTCTGCAGGAGATCGGCGCTGGCCGCCTTGTACTGCTCGCTGAGCGACAGCGGGCGGGCGTGCGCGGTGGCGCGGAAGAAGGCGGTCGTGGCGCTCGCCGGGTCGCTGACCGGGTTCAGCGAGGCCGTGGGGCGCAGCCCGGAGGTGAACTGCGGTACGGCGAAGGTCACCACCAGCCAGACGCCCATGGCTGACAGCAGCGCCAGGGATCGCTTGCGAGTGAGCAGCACCGCTGCCATGCCCACCAGAGCGAACACCGACAGGTAGAGCAGCGACAGGGCGTAGAAGAGCGCCAGCCGTCCCAGGTCGGCGGCGGTCGGCAGGTTGCCGTTGGCGATCAGGAGCGCCAGCACGCTCACCAGCAGACTGGCAGTCAGGGCGACGGCCAGTACGGCGCCGACGGCCGCGGCCTTGCCCGCCAGGTAGGCCGGACCCGACAGCCGACGGGAGAACAGCAGCCTGCCGACACCGCTGGTGCGATCGTCGGCGATGACCAGGTGCCCCAGGAGCACGGCGAGCAGTGCCCCCACCAGCGGGAGGTAGACGGTCATGTTCGACAGCAGCGACAGCGTCGGCTTGATGCCGATCGGGTTGGCGGGCGCGGGCGTCCCGGTCTGCGCGAGCAGGACGACGGCCTGGTCGTACACGCGGGAGATCGTCTGCGTGCTGGACCAACCGATCACGCCGGCAAGGGCAGTCATGGCGACGAACAGCCCGACGACGGTGACGGCGGTGCGCTGCCGGTGCAGGGTCGTGAGCTGCTGACGTGCGACCAGAGCGATCACGACGGCACCTGCTCCATCCGGACGTAGATGTCCTCGAGCGAGGACTCGTCCGGGAAGCGCAGCAGGGTCTGCTCCAGCGAGTCCTTGTAGATGAGTTCGCCGGCGTTCAGCACGCCGATGGTCGTGCAGACCTTGGCGACCTCGCTGAGCAGATGGGTGTTCATGAAGACCGTCATGCCGAGGTCGGCGTTCAGGCGCAGCACGGTCTCGCGCAGCTGCCGCACCCCGACCGGATCGAGACCGGCGGTGGGCTCGTCCAGGAACAGCACCTGCGGCTTGTGAAGGACGGCCTGAGCGATGCCGATCCGCTGGCGCATGCCGGTGGAGAAGCCGGCCATCCGGCGCGGACCCAGCTCGGTGCAGCCGAGGTAGTCCAGCGTCTCCTGCGCGGCCCGCCTCGGGTTATCCACACCGGACAGCCGGCCGAAGAACTCCAGGTTCTCCAGCGCGGTCAGGTGGTCGTACAGGCGCACCTCCGCCGGCAGATAGCCGATCCGGCGGGTGACGTCGGCCCGTTGGCTGACGACGTCGAAGCCACACACCCGGGCGCTGCCGGCGGTCGGCGTGATCAGGGTCGTGAGGATGTTGACGGTCGTCGTCTTGCCTGCGCCGTTGTGCCCGAGGAAGCCGAAGATCTCGCCTCGCTCGATGGTGAGGTCGAGGTCGTGCAGCACTGTCCGGTCGCCGAAGCGGTGCGTCACGCCTGCCAGCTCGATGTCTGGATCCGTGTCCATGTTCCTCCTTGCCTGTGCTCCATCCGCGGCGTTGAGCCCGCACCGCGCGGGATCCACCCGTATCCGGGGCGGCGAGATGGACGCTAGGAAGAAGCAGGGAAGAGCGGCCTGAGGGACGGGCAAGCGGACGGCAAAGTCCTCGGATGCAGGTGTTCACCTCACCTGGGCATGACGAAGGCCGGAGACCGCCCCGACGGGCGGCTCCGGCCTGTTGGTCGCTCGGTCTGCATGCGGCGGACGCCGTCGCGGACGCGCTTGGGGGCGGGCGGCCGCGACGGCCGTCATCAGGACCGCAGGATCATCGGCTGTCAGCCGGTGGTCGCCTCACCGGCCTCGTCCTGCTCGTCGGCCTCGTCCTGCTCGCCGTCCTCGGACTCGGACGTGCCCTCGTCGCCCTCGTCGTCAGCTTCCTGAGCCAGGACCGTGCCGTCGCCTGCGTCGACCTTGACCTCGACAGCGGAGCCGTCGGCCTTCTGGACGTCGACCTCCCAGACCAGCGAGCCGTTCTCGTTGCCGAGCTCGGACGCGGTGACCGTGCCCGGCACTGCCTGCAGCGCCGCGGCCTCAGCCTCCGTCTGCGAGACCTTGGCGTCGGAGGACAGGCGCGCCTCCTCCTGCTGCTCAGTCTCGCCGGAAACCTCCGTCGCGGGTACTGAGCCATTCAGCGACGGCTCCTGCTCCTCGGTGCCCTCCTGCTCCTCGGTGCCTTCCGGCTGTTCGGTGGTGCCCTCGGGCTGCTCGGCGCCTCCCGACTGGGCACTGGGCGCCTTGCTGTCCGGGGGGGCGGACGGGCCGGCGGCCGCCGCGACACCAACTCCGCCCGCCAGGGCGGCCGCCGTTGCCAGACCGGCGACGACAGCCTTGTTCCGGTGCTTGAAGCGCTTGCTCATGCTCATGCTCATGCGTGTCTCCTTCGTCCGTGGGGTCACCCGCGGTCCATCTCGGGTGCTTGTGCAGACTGCGCGGTCGTTGCTGTGCGCACGCTGGGTGCACCTGAGCGCCGTCCTCAGGAGCGGCTCAGGGACATCCGCCTAGCCTCGCTGCATGAGACGGACGCTGCCCGGAACCGCGTGGTGGCGGCGGCACGCGGGTGTGCGCCTGACGACATCGCTCGCCGCCGCGGCTGTGGTGGCCGCCGCACTGGTGGTGTCGGGGGTGCTGCTGGTTGTTCTGCTCGAACGGAGCCTGACCTCAGCGGTGCAGGGCGCCGCCGTGCAGCGGGCGCGCGATATCGCCGCCACCGTCGCCCAAGACGGCGTTGAGGCCGTGGGCCGGCTTGACGGGTCGAGCGAGCGCAGCGTCGTTCAGATCCTTCGCGGCGACGAGGTCCTCGCCAGCAGCCCCGACATCGACGGGGAGGCAGCGCTCACCCGTCTCCGACCCTCGGTCGGCCAGATCCGCACTGACATCGCACGCGTCGAGGTCGGCGAGGACGACGACCACAGCATCGTGGCACTCGGGTTGCGGGCTCCGGACGGCACGCCCATGGTCGTGGTGGTCGCGCAGACGCTCGAGTCGGTCGAGGTGAGCATCGGAGCTCTCCGCTCACTGCTCCTCGCAGGAGCACCGCTCTTGGTTCTTCTAGTCGGCGGGGTCACATTCGTCCTGACCGGACGCAGCCTGCGGCCCGTCGAGGCGATCCGACAGCGCGTCGCCGGCATCACCGCCGAGCAGCTGGGCCAGCGTGTTCCCGTGCCGACCGCACGCGACGAGGTGGGCCGCCTAGCCGAGACGATGAACGACATGCTGGAACGCCTCGACTCCGCGGCGACGTCACAGCGCCGCTTCGTGTCGGACGCGAGCCACGAGCTGCGCAGCCCGCTGGCCACCGTGCGGACCAGCATGGAGGTCGCGCA
>SCTD01000551.1 GCA_004299215.1 Frankiales bacterium
ACACGAGATGCTGCTGGGGGCCGGTTTCGCCCGCGACCTGGCCGAGACGCCCGCCGTGCTCGGCCGCACCCTCGACACCAACGCCGAGGCGCTCGGCGCCGCCCGGCTGCTCGTGGCGGGTGCCGCATCGGTGCGGCTGCTGGGCATCGGCTCGAGCCGGCACGCAGCAGGCATCGGGGCGGCCGCTCTGGAGCTCGCAGGGATGCGCGCCGACGTGCCGCCCGCGCCCGGCTCGGCCGTGCCGCCGCCCGTCCTGCGCTCCGCGGACGTCGTCGTCGTGGTCTCGCAGTCCGGTGAGACCCCGGCCCTGGTCGCGGCCGCCCTCCGGGCCCGGGACCTCGGCTGCCGGATCATCTCGGTGACCAACTCCCGCGGCCGGCTGGCGGCTCTCGCCGACGTCCGCCTCGACTCCTCGGCCGGCCCGGAGCGCGTGGTGGCCGCGAGCAAGTCGGTGAGCAGCAGCGTGCTGCTGCTGCGGGGGCTCGCCGGCGACGTCGACGCCCTCCCCCTGGTGACGGCGGTCGAGCAGCTGCTCGGCGCCGACACCTCCCGGCTGGTCGCCGGTGCCCACCCCGGGCACGTCGTCGCGGGGGGGCTCGGCGCGGAGTGGGTCGCCGCCGAGGCTGCCCTCAAGCTGGCCGAGACCGGCGGCCGGCTCGTGACCGGCGAGCCGCTCGTCGAGCACCTGCACGGTCCCGTCGCGGTCCCTGTCACCACACTGGCGCTCGTCGAACCCGATGATCCCAACGCCGCAGGGCTGGCGGGCGACGTGGCGCGCATCGGGTCGGACCCGTCGTACGAGCTGGTGCTGGCGCGCCTGACCGACCCGGCCTGCGCGGCGGTGCTCGCGCTGGTGGCCGGGCAGGTGGCGGCACTCGCGTGGGCGCGTCGCGGCGGCGTCGACGCGGACGCCGCGCGAGGGCTGTCGAAGGTGACCCGCACCGCATGAGCGGCCTCCTGCTGCCGCCGACGGCACTGCGCACGCTGCTCAGGCAGGTCGTGCACGACAAGCGCGAGCAGGGCCACGAGGTGGACGCGCTCGAGGCGGAGCTCGCCGAGACGCCCGACTCGCTCGACGCCCTGCACGACCTGTCGCTGCGACTGGCCGACGCGCCGCTCGCGACCGGCTGGCCGTACGTCGAGCCGACCGAGCTCGACGAGCTGCTCGCCGAGTGCCCCGACCTTCCCACGGCCCGGACCCCGGGTCGCGACGTCGCAGCTCGGATCGAGACCGCCTGGGGCGCAAGGGTTGCGGGGTGCGTGCTGGGCAAGCCGTTCGAGTACGACCCGACGCTCGCGGAGCTCCGGGCGGTGCTCGAACCCGCCGCGCAGTGGCCGCTCAGCGACTACGTGACCGAGGAGGTCAACGGACGGCTACGTGCTCCCCAGCCGCAGTGGCCCGAGTGCGTCCGCGAGCGCATCGCGCACGTCCCGGAGGACGACGACCTCGGCTACACCGCGCTGGCCACGGTGGTGCTCGAGCGGCACGGTGACGACTTCACCCACGACGACCTGCGCCGGCTGTGGCTGCTCAACCTGCCCGTCGCGGCGACCTTCGGACCGGAGCGGACCGCTCTGCTGGCCGCCGGGCTCGCGTCCCTCACCGGGAGCGACCCCTCGACGACCTCGCTCAACCCGGCCGACGAGCACTGCGGCGCGCTGATCCGCGTCGACGCCTACGGCTACGCCCATCCCGGGGACCCGCTTGCCGCAGCACGGCTGGCCCACCGCGACGCGACGCTCACCCACCGGCGCACGGGCGTCTACGCGGCGATGTGGGCAGCGGCCGCGGTCGCGACCGCGCTCGTCTCGGACGACTGGGAGGACGTCGCCGTCACCGCCGCCGCGGTCGTGCCCGCCCGCTCACGGCTGCGTGCGGTGCTCGAGGAGTCGCTGCGCCACGTGCGGGAGGCCGACGACTGGCTGGACGCGCACGACCGGCTCCACCAGCGGTTCTCGGCATATGGGCACTGCCGCGTCCTGCAGGAGCTCGGCACGGTGCTGATCACCCTGCGCTTCGCGCGCGGCGCCACGGACGGCATCGGGATGCAGGTCTGCCAGGGCAACGACACCGACAGCTTCGCGGCCACGGCCGGGTCGCTGCTCGGGGCGCTGCACGGACCGTCCGGCTTCGACCGCGAGCACTGGCTGGGTCGGTTCGGCGACCGCATCCACCTGGCCCTGGCGACCACCCACGACGCATCGATCAGCAGCTGGGGCCGCCGGATGGCGGCGCTGCACCAGCGCGGCTGAGGCAGCTCTGCGCCCATCGGCCGGACGAGGCATGCCGTCCTCGAGCGCGCCGAGCAGGAGCAGCGGATTCCACCGCCGCGAGCACGCCTCTCAGCGGTTGCGCTCGTAGACCAGCCGCAGGCCGAGCAGGGTGAGGTCCGGCTCGTGGTGGTCGAGCGTCTCGCAGACGGTGACCATCAGGTGCGACAGGCCACCGGTCGCCAGCACCACCGGCTCCTCACCGAGCTCGTCGCCGATCCGGCGGACCATGCCGTCCACCTGGCCGGCGAAGCCGTAGAGCAGGCCGGACTGCAGTGCCTCGCTGGTCGTCTTGCCGATGACCGAGCGCGGCTCGACCAGCTCGACCTTGAAGAGCCGGGCGGCCCGGGCAGCCAGGGCGTCGACCGAGATCTCGATGCCGGGCGCCAGTGCCCCGCCGAGGAACTCGCCCTTCGCGCTGACCACGTCGAAGTTGGTCGAGGTCCCGAAGTCGACGACGACGGTCGGGCCGCCGTAGAGGGTGTGCGCGGCGAGGGTGTTGACCACGCGGTCGGGGCCGACCTCGCGCGGGTTGTCGTAGAGCAGCGGCACGCCGGTCTTGACCCCGGGTCCGACGACGACGGTCGGCACGTCGGCGAAGTACCGGTCGAACATCCGGCGCAGCTCCTCGAGCACGCTCGGCACCGTCGAGCAGACGGCCACGCCGTCGGGGGCCGGGTGGTCGGACAGCAGCCCGCGGAACATCAGGGCCAGCTCGTCGGCCGTGACCCGCTGGTCGGTCTTGATGCGGTAGCTCTCGAACAGGTGCTCGCCGTCGAAGAGCCCGAGGACGGTGTTGGTGTTGCCGACGTCGACGGTGAGCAGCATCAGGCCATCCTCTTCGTGTCGAGCCTCAGGTCGAGACCCAGGTCGAGGACCGGGGCCGAGTGGGTGAGCGCGCCGATGGCGAGGTAGTCGACGCCCGTCTCCGCGACGGCGCGGGCGGTGGTGAGCGCGAGCCCGCCGGAGGCCTCGGTCAGCACGCCGCGCTCGCGGCACAGCGCGACGCAGGCGCGGGTCTCCTCGAGCGTCATGTTGTCGAGCAGCACCAGGTCGGCACCGGCCTCGAGGACCTCGCGCACCTGGTCGAGGGTGTCGCACTCGACTTCCACGGGCACGCCGGGGAACTCGCGGCGCACCGCCTCGAACGCCTCGCGCACTCCCCCGGCGGCGACGACGTGGTTGTCCTTGACCAGTGCCGCGTCCGACAGCGACATCCGGTGGTTGACGCCGCCGCCGGCGCGTACGGCCGCCTTCTCGAGCGCGCGCAGGCCGGGGGTGGTCTTGCGGGTGTCGCGGATGGCGGCGCCCGTCCCGGCGACCGCGTCGACCCAGGCCCGGGTCAGGGTGGCGATGCCCGACAGGTGGCAGAGCAGGTTGAGGGCGGTGCGCTCGGCGGTGAGCAGGTCGCGGACCGGGCCGCGCACCTCCAGCACCGGCGTCCCCGGCACGGCGGCGTCGCCGTCCCGGCCGACGGACAGCACCTCGAGCCGGTCGTCGAGGACGACGTCCAGCACGGCCAGCGCGGCACCGAGACCGGCGACGACGCCCGCTGCGCGCGGTGTGAAGGCACCGGTGCCGACGAGGTCGGCCGGGACGGTCGATGTGCTCGTCACGTCGACGCCGCCGGCGAGGTCCTCGGCGAGCGCGCGGGTCACCAGATCCTCGACATACGCCGGGTCGATCCCGGCCAGCGCCTGCTCGGTCCGCGGGTTCACACGCCCTCCACGGGCTCGAAGGTGGTGCCGGCCAGGGTGGTGACCAGGTGTCCCCGCCAGGCGTCGGAGGCGTCGGGGAAGTCGTCGCGCCAGTGGGAGCCTCGGGTCTCCTCGCGCTGCGCGGCGGCCGCGGTCAGCGCCTGCGCCACCTGGAGCAGACCGGTCGCCTCCCACGCCTCAGGACCGGGAGCGCCGCTGGTCTGCATCGCGAGATCATCGAGCCGGCGGGCGGTCTCGGCCAGCGAGGCTCTGTTGCGCAGCACGCCCGCCCCCTCGCTCATGGTGCGACCGAGCTCCGCGCGGACCGACGGGTCCACGAGCAGGCCGGGCGCGAGTGGCTCGACCGGCTCGCCCTGCGGCGGCAGCGATCGCTCCAGGTCCAGTCCGATGCGGCCGGCGAAGACCAGCCCCTCGAGCAGGCTGTTGGAGGCCAGCCGGTTGGCGCCGTGCACCCCCGTGCAGGCGACCTCGCCGCAGGCGTAGAGGCCGGGGACGTCGGTGCGCCCGTGCAGGTCCGTGCGCACGCCGCCGCTGGCGTAGTGCGCGGCGGGCACGACGGGCACCGGCTCGGTGACCGGGTCGACGCCGGCCTCACGGCAGCGCTCCACGATGGACGGGAAGCGGGAGAGCAGCAGCTCCTCCCCCAGGTGGCGAGCGTCGAGCAGCACGTGGTCCGCGCCTGTCTCGAGCATCCGCCGGTGGATCGCCTTCGCGACGACGTCGCGCGGCGCGAGATCGGCGAGCGGGTGGTCCTTCTCGTCGATGACCCGGCGGCCGTCCAGGTCGACGAGGACGGCGCCCTCGCCCCGCACCGCCTCGGAGATGAGCGGCTGCTGACCGGTCGCGCCGGGACCGAGCCACAGCGCGGTGGGGTGGAACTGCACGAACTCCAGGTCGGCCACGGCGGCACCCGCGCGCAGGGCCAGCGCCACGCCGTCCCCGGTCGACACGGCGGGGTTCGTGGTCGAGGCGTAGACCTGCCCCATCCCGCCGGTGGCCAGCACCACCGCGCGGGCGCGCACGCAGCCGACGCCGTCCTCGGTGCCCTCGCCCAGCACGTGCAGGGTGATCCCCGCGGCGCGGCCGTCGGCCGTGCGCAGCAGGTCCAGGACCAGCGCGTGCTCGACCACCCGGATCCGCGGGTCGGCCCGCACCGCGGCGACCAGCGCCCGCTGCACCTCGGCGCCGGTGGCGTCTCCGCCGGCGTGCACGATCCGGTTGCGGTGGTGGCCGCCCTCGCGGGTGAGCGCGAGCTCACCGGCGGCGTCGCGGTCGAAGGCCGCCCCGAGCGCGATCAGCTCGTGCAGCCGGGCCGGCCCCTCCTCGCAGAGGACGCGTACCGCGTCGACGTCGCACAGGCCGGCGCCGGCCTCCAGCGTGTCCTGCAGGTGCTCCTCAGGGGTGTCGTCGAGGCCGATCGCGGCGGCGACGCCGCCCTGCGCCCAGCGGGTCGAGCCGTCGTCGACGAGCACCTTGGTGATGAGCAGGACGCTGCCCGCGTCGCCCCGCACGGCAGCGGCCGCGTGCAGGGCAGCGGTCAGCCCGGCGACACCCGATCCCACGACGACGACGTCGGCGGTCGTGGTCCACCCGGGTGCGGGCGCCAGCAGCCGGGTGGCGGGTCTCACCAGACGAGGAGGGGGTCGTCGTCGTAGGAGCCGGTGTGCCGGGCCTGGAGGGGGTTGGCCGTCGGGTAGGTGAGGTCGCCGCGGACCAGCCCCGTGCCGGGCAGCGCCTCGGCCGGGTCGTGCCCGAAGCCCATGATCTTGTTGTCGGCGTCGACGAAGACGACCTTGGGCTGGTAGCTCCGCGCCTCGGCGTCGTCCATCAGCCCGTAGGCGATGAGGATGACCAGGTCGCCGGGGTGCACCAGCCGCGCAGCCGCGCCGTTGATGCCGATGACGCCGGAGCCGCGCTCGCCGGGGATGACGTAGGTCTCGAGCCGCGCGCCGTTGGTGATGTCGACGATCGCGACCTGCTCGCCGGGGAGCAGGTCGGCCGCGTCCAGGAGGTCCTCGTCCACGGTGACCGACCCGACGTAGTGCAGGTCGGCCTGGGTCACCGTGGCGCGGTGGATCTTGCCCTTGAGCATGGTGCGGAGCACTGGGTCACTGCCTCTCGAGGATGCGGTTGTCGAGCAGTCGGGTCGTGCCCACCCTCGCGGCGACCACGAGCAGGTCGCCGTCCGGGGAGTCGGTGAAGGTCGCGCTGTCGACGCGCGCCAGGTAGTCGAGCTCGGCGTCGGGCTCGGTGGCGAAGACCGCCCGGCCCGCGTCGACGTCGCCGGTGGCGAGGGCGCGGGACAGCACGAGGGCCGTACGCCGCTGCTCGTCCGTGAGGTAGGCGTTGCGGCTCGAGAGTGCCAGCCCGTCGGGCTCGCGGACGGTGGGGACCGACACCACCTCGACCGGGACGTCGAGGTCACGCACCATCCGGCGGATCGCCGAGAGCTGCTGGGCGTCCTTCTGCCCGAACAGCGCGACGTCGGGGCGGATCAGGTGGAGCAGCTTGAGCACGACGGTGAGCACCCCGTCGAAGTGGCCGGGACGGCTGGCGCCCTCGAGCACCTCGCCGATCGGGCCCGCGGTGACCCGGACCACCGGGTCGCCGTCGGGGTAGACCACGTCCGGTCCCGGGGTGAAGACCAGGTCGGCGCCCTCGCGCTCGAGCAGGTCGAGGTCGGCCTGCAGGGTGCGCGGGTAGCGGTCGAGGTCCTCACCCGCGCCGAACTGCAAGGGGTTGACGAAGACGGTGACGACGACGCTGTCGGCCCGGCTGCGGGCCTGCCGGACCAGCTCGGCGTGACCGGCGTGCAGCGCCCCCATCGTCATGACGACCGCGACCGTGCCGGGCAGCGCGGCACGGGCCTGCGCGAGGTCCTCGCGCGTGGCGACGACCGTCATCCCTGCTGTCACCGAGGCACCGTCCCGAGGACCTCGAGCAGGGCTCCGGCGCGGTCCGGGTCGAGCCGGCCGCCGGCGAGGGCGCGATCCGCGGTCAGCCGGGCCATGGCGAGGTAGGACGGGAGCACCTCGGGCGCGACCTGGGCGAGCACCTCGAGATGGGCGCGTACGGTCCCCGCGTCCCCCCGCGCGACCGGGCCGGTGAGCGCGGCGTCGCCGGAGCGCAGCGCGCCGTCGAGCGCGGCGCCCAGCAACGGGGCGAGCACCTGGCCGGGGGCCTCGACGCCGGCGGCGCGCAGCAGGTCCGCGGAGCTGCTGACGAGGGTCGTCAGGTGGTTGGCGCCGTGCGCGAGCGCGGCGTGCCAGAGCGGGCGCTGCGCCTCGGTCAGCCAGACCGGCTCACCGGCCATCTCGACCACCAGCGCCTCCGCGATCGGCCGGAGGACGTCCGGGGCCGTCACGCCGAAGGCGGTGCCGCTCAGCCGCTGCAGGTCCACGGCGGTGCCGCTGAAGGGCAGCACCGGGTGCAGCGCGAGCGGGAGGGCACCGGCGCGGGCCGCCGGTTCGAGCACCGCCAGGCCGTGCCGACCGGAGGTGTGGGCGACCAGGGCGCCGCGGGGGAAGGCGCCGGTCGCGGCCAGCCCGGCGACCAGGTCGGTCAGCGCGTCGTCGGGGACGGTGAGCAGCACCAGCTCGCTGCGGCGCACGACCTGGTCGACGGGGAGGACCGGCACGCCCGTGAGCAGGTCGGCCGCCCGTTCGCGCGACGCGGCCGAGACGGCGGAGACGGCGACGACCTCGTGCCCGGCCTGCGCCAGGGCGGCGCCGAGAACGGCGCCGACGCGGCCGGCACCGACCACGCCCACGCGCAGGCGCGCGGGACGTGCAGCGGGCAGGCTGGTCGTCATCGGGTGCAGAGGTTCCAGTCCTCTAGGGGGTACCGGACGTACGCCTCAACGGTATCGCCCCGGGAGCAGGCGTCCACACCTTGTGGTGGGGATCACTAGCCGCGCGCGTCGTCGGGCGGGGACCCGTCCGCGGCCGGGGCGTCGTACCGGCCGGCCTTCCCCGTCGCGGGCAGCACCACCTGGGTGCACCGGCTGGCGGCCAGGAGCTGGTCGTCGGCGTCGAACAGCTGCGCCTCGCAGAAGACGACGCGCCGGGTGCGGCGCACGACGGTGCCGGTCGCTCGTACCGTCCCCGGCCGGGTCGAGCGCAGGAACTCCACCCGCAGGTCGGCGGTGAGGAACGCCTGGTCCTGGTCCAGCACGGTCCAGCACGCGCCGCCCATCGCGGCGTCGAGCAGCGCCGTGACGAGGCCGCCCTGGATCACGGGCCCGCCGGCGGTCGGGAAGCCGTACTCCTCGGTGGCGTCCCAGGCGATGGAGGTCGTCCCCTCCCCCCAGCCGAGGCGGCGGTAGCCGAGGGTGGTCCACAGGTGCTTGCCGCTGCGGACCTCGTCGTCGAAGCGGGAGAAGCGCTCGTCCGGGTTCGTCGCCATGGGCGGGCATGCTGCCAGGGTGCACCCCACTCCCTGGCGCGAGGCCTGGTCCGACGCCCTCTACGGACCGGACGGCTTCTTCTTGCGGGAGCGGCCCGCTGACCACTTCCGCACCTCCGTGGCCGCCTCGCCGGTCTTCGCGACGGCGGTGCGCCGGCTGGCCGGCCTCGTCGACGACGCGCTGGGGCGGCCGGACCCCTTCGACGTGGTCGACGTCGGAGCCGGTCGGGGCGAGCTGCTCTCCTCGCTGCCCGACGTGCCCGTGCGCTGGCGGCTGACGGGGGTGGAGCTGGCGGCCTCTCCGGGCGGTCCGCTCGGCTGGTCGTCCTCGGTCCCTCCGGTCGAGGGCCTGCTGTTCTCGAACGAGTGGCTCGACGACGTGCCGCTCGACGTGCTCTTCGACGGGCGCGTCGTCGAGGTCTCGGCATCGGGTCAGGAGTCGCTGGGCGGTCCCGCGTCTGCCGAGGCGCTCGAGTGGGCCGCGCGGTGGTGGCCGCAGGGGCGGCGGGTCGAGGTGGGGCTCGCCCGGGACCAGGCGTGGGCGGCCGCGGTGGGGCAGGTGCGGCGCGGCCTGGCGGTCGCCGTCGACTACGGGCACGTGCTCGGCGACCGCGGGACGTGGGGCGACCGGCGGCCGACGCTGACCGGCTGGCTGCGCGGCCGGCCGGTGCACCCGGTGCCGGACGGGTCGTGCGACATCACGGCGCACGTCGCCCTGGACTCGCTCCAGGGGCGGCTCGTCTCGCAGCAGGAAGCCCTGGGAGTGCTGGGGATCCGCTCGGAGCCGCCCCCGCGATCGCTCGCGGACACGGACCCGCGCGGCTACCTGTCGCTGCTCGCGTCGGCGGCGTCGGCGACCGAGCTGATGGACCGGCGCGGGCTCGGGGCGTACGGCTGGGTGGTCGTCCCGGTGGGCATCGACGACCCGCTCGTAGGCTCGCCGGGATGACGGAGCAGCTGGTGGCGATCGGCGCGGCGGCGCACGCCACCGACGCCGTCGTGCTGCCGCTCGGCCCGCACCACCCCTCGTCGCACGGCGTCCTCCAGCTCCGGCTGACCGTCTCGGACGGCGTGGTCGTGACGGCCGAGCCGGTCGTCGGCTTCATGCACCGGGGAGCCGAGAAGCTGTTCGAGGTCAGGGACTACCGGCAGCTGGTGATGCTGGCGAACCGGCACGACTGGCTCTCGGCCTTCGGCAACGAGCTCGGCATCTGCCTGGCCGTCGAGCGGATGCTCGGCATGTCGGTGCCGGACCGCGCGGTGTGGCTGCGGACGCTGCTCGCCGAGCTGAACCGGGTGCTCAACCACCTGGCGTTCCTGGGTGCCTCCTCGCTCGACCGGCAGCTCGCCTTCCGCGAGCGCGAGGCCCTGCAGGCGGTCATGGAGGCGGCCACCGGGGGGCGGATGCACTACATGTTCAACCGCATCGGCGGGCTCGCCGCGGACGTCCCGGCGGGGTGGGTCGAGGACGTGACGGCCGCCGTCGACGGCGTCCGGTCGGCGCTGCCGGTGCTGGCGGCCGCGGTCGACGAGGTGCCCCGCGGCGTCGGCGTGCTGGCGCCGGACGTCGTTGCGGCGTACGGCGTCTCCGGTCCGGTCGCGCGTGCCTCCGGCGTCGAGCTCGACCTGCGGCGCGACGAGCCGTACCTCGCCTACGGATACCTCGACGTGCCGCTGGTGACGCGGACCGCGGGCGATGCGCATGCGCGCTTCTGCTGCGTGCTGGAGCAGGTGGAGGCGTCGCTCGACCTGGCGGCTGCGTGCCTGGCCGGGCTGCCCTCCGGGCCGATCGCGCTGCGGCTGCCCAAGACGGTGAAGGCACCCGAGGGCTCGACCTACGCGTGGACCGAGAACCCCCTGGGCATCCAGGGCTACTACCTCGTCTCGCGGGGTGACCGCGTGCCCTGGCGGCTGGCGATGCGGACGGCGTCCTTCAACAACGTGTCGGCGCTCGGGGCGGTGCTGCCCGGGACGCGGGTCGAGGACGTCGTGACCGTGCTGGCGTCGTTCTTCTTCGTGATCGGCGACATCGACAAGTAGGGCGACTCCGGCCGGCCGGCGCGGCGCCGCGCGGCTCGGCTCGGCTCGGCGATCTCGCACGCTCAGGCGGGCCGCTTGATCGCCACTTCTCGGCTGCCGGGGAGGGCGGCCCGGGAGGCGCGCCGGCCCCCAGCGCTACGGCGTGCCGGTCCGCTCGCGGTGGGCGCAGCCCGGCCAGCAGCAGGGCCGGCGCATGCCCTCCTCGAGCTCCTCCTGGGTCCGGCGGATGCGTCGCTCGCGGGTCTTCTGCTGCTTGGCGTCCTCGACCCAGCAGATGAACTCGTTGCGGGCCAGCGGGGTGATGTCCTGCCATGCCGCGAGCGCCGTGGCGTTGCCGAGCAGGGCGTCCCGCAGGTCCGGCGGGATCTCGTGCACCACCCCTGTCGCGACCTCGACGCTCATGGCCGAAGGGTACGCGGCACCATGCCTCCATGACCTCGTCGGCGCTGGAGCGGCTGGACTGGCAGCGGCAGGTGACCGAGCTCTACGAGGGCGTCCGCGCCGAGCTCTACCCGCACGTCGCGCACGCGGGGTGGATCGCGGTGCGGGACCGCCTCCACGCCGAGCACGTCTGCTCGCCGATCGCCGACCGGGATGCGTTCACCGGCCTCGAGGTCGCCGACTACGACCCCGGCTGGCGGGTCGTCGCCCGGCTGGAACCCGCTGACCCGCAGCGCATCACGGTCCCGACCAGCACGGGCGGCTTCCTCCCCGTGGAGCGCGCCGGGATCGCGCGCACGCCCTGGGGGGCGCTCGACGTCTGGGAGCTGCTGTCCTACGGCGGCGGGCTCTGGATCCCGGTCGGCGACCGCTACCTCTACGACACCGTGCGGGGCGCGGACCTCGGGACGACCGCCGACGGCGAGCTCGTCCTGGACCTGAACTTCCTCTTCCTGCCGGCGTCGGCCCACGACCCGCGGCTCGACTGCCCCATCGCCCCGGCCGGCGGCCGCCTGCCGGTCGACGTCCCGGTCGGCGAGCGGTCCCGCTAGCGCAGGTAGTCGAGGAACCGCGCCCGCAGCAGCGGCTCGTCGTCGCCGAGCGGCTCCTTGCCCATCAGCTCGCGCACGAGGTGGACCACCTCGGTGATGCTGCCGGTGATGTGCCCGGCGGAGCCGTCCTCGCCGGCGATCGTGGACGACGCCCGCATGTGCTTCACCAGGTCCCAGAAGAAGCCGACGTCCTTGGCCTGCTCGGCCTTCTCGAACGCGCGCTGCCGCAGCTGGTCGGTGGTCAGGTCGTCCAGCTGCTCGGTCATGCCCCTGACTCTAGAGAGTCCTCGAGGTCGTCGTCCGGCAGGCGGCACACCCGTTCCAGGAGCAGCGCGGCGACGACCAGTCCCAGGCAGGCCACGGCGGACAGCCCGGCCACCAGCGCGTCCTGCTCGCTGGCGACCAGCTCGTCCCGGCGCGGGAGCGTCCAGGACAGCAGCCCGCCGTAGACGCCGAGCAGCACCGCGCCACCGGCGCTGGATGCCTTGGCCAGCACGGCCGCGCGAGCCACCTGCATCGGATGGAGAGGGCGCCCGCGTGGCCGGCCGCGCTCGTCACGCCGTCGGTGCAGCCGGTCGCGGACCACCTTGGCCATGCCGAGCTCGACGACGGTGAGCAGGACGACGCTCACCGGCGCGTAGCGCGGCAGGACGGGCAGCGAGCCGTACGCCACCGCGGCCACGACCCACGCCAGGACACCGAAGCCGACGACCAGGCCGAGCAGCGTCCCCGGGCGGGTCGGCGTCACGGGACCAGCACCAGGTCGTCGCGGCGGTGCACACCGCTGAGGTCCAGCCCCGCGAGCAGGTCCGCCACGCGGCCGTGGCCGGGCAGCTCGGCCGCGGGGTCCACGTCGGCCCACGGCGCGAGCACGAAGGCGCGCCGGTGCGCCCGGGGGTGCGGCAGCTCGACGCCGTCCGGCACCGGCCCCTCGGCCACGACCAGGTCGACGTCGAGCGTGCGCGGTCCCCAGCGGACCACCCGCTCCCGGCCCGCGTCCTGCTCCGCCCGCTGCGCCAGCTCCCAGGCCCGCTCGGCGTCGAGCTCGCAGAGCAGGACGGCGTTGAGGAAGTCATCCTGCTCGATCCCGCCCACGGGGGCGGTCCGGTAGACCGGCGACACCGCCCGGGGCCGCAGCACGTCGACGGCGAGCTGCAGGTGCGCGAGCCGGTCACCGAGGTTGCTGCCGACG
>SCTD01000552.1 GCA_004299215.1 Frankiales bacterium
CTCGGTCGCCGAGCGCGGAGCCCGCGCCCGGCGACCGAGACGGAGCCGGCACGGATCAGCACCGGCGACGCGCTGGCCGACCTCATCCCGGCCATCGGCGAAGGTCGGCTGGTCGACAGGACCGACCTCCGCATCGCCCGCACCACGTGGATGCAGCCGGTGACCAACGCACCGCTCGACGCGCTCGGCACTCCGGGCTTCTTCGACCGGCAGTTCGACAACACCCCCGCCTCGGTGCGCACCGGCAAGAACCCAGACGAGGCGCCCTGCGCCTCCGCGGCGCCGCAGTCGGTCGAGCTGCCCGTGACGGCCATCAAGATCGGCGACGACGTCGTCATGACCACCGGCCCCGGGGAGATCTTCTCCAACCTCAGCAACACCATCAAGGAGAAGAACCCGGACCAGGTCGTCTTCCCGCTGGGGCAGACCAACGACTCGCTGGGCTACATGCCGCAGAGCTTCGAGCTCAACCCGGTCGGGCAGCAGGGCCTGGGCTTCGCCGCCGGAGGCTACGTCTTCGTGAACTACGAGGACAGCTACGCGATCGACCGCTGCGTGGGCGACATGGTCCTCGAGACCACCCTCGCCCTGGTCGGCGGCCTGCAGTAGTCAGCGGGTTCGCGGGTAGGGCAGGCTGCGCCCCACCCACGAACCGAGGAGAGACATGGCCGTCAGCGCCGACCTGAGCAAGTACCTCGACAAGGCCTACGAGTCGAAGAGCCTCAAGGAGATCCTCGACGCCCCGGTGAGCGCGCTCGCCGGCGTGACGGACGAGGACGCGGAGGTGCTGCGGAGGGCCTTCCGCATCAAGACCGTCGGCGACCTGGGCAAGAACAAGTACTTCCAGGCGGCGCAGGCGATCGTCACGCTGACCAAGTAGCAGCGCGTGCGGCTGAGCGGCGGGCCCGTCGTCGTACGGCGATCAGGCCGGCAGCACCCGGTCCACGATCGCGCCGGTGTCGACAGCGCGCGGCAGGGTGCCGAACGCGTGGCCCCAGTCCCCCCCCAGCCGGGAGGCGCAGAAGGCGTCGGCGACCTCTGCCGGCGCGTGCCGTACCAGCAGGGATCCCTGCAGCACCAGGGCCATCCGCTCCACGAGCCGCCGGGCGCGTGCCTCCAGCCCGTCCAGGTCGCCGAGGCCGGCCTTGAGCCCGACCACCGCGTCGTCGAGCCGCGGGTCAGCGCCGCGCGCGCGGTCGAGCTCGGCGAAGAAGGCCTCGACCGACGCCGGCTCGCGGGTCATCGCGCGGAGCACGTCGAGCGCCTGCACGTTGCCCGAGCCCTCCCAGATCGAGTTGAGCGGCGCCTCGCGGTAGAGCCGCGGCATGCCGGAGTCCTCGACGTAGCCGTTGCCCCCCAGGCACTCCAGCGCCTCGACCACGACCGACGGCTGGCGCTTGCACACCCAGTACTTCCCGACCGCCACGGCCAGCCGCTTGAACGCCTGCTCCTCCGCGTCGCCGCGGCTGGCCCGGTCGACCGAGCCTGCCAGCCGCAGCATCAGCGTCGTCGCCGCCTCGGACTCGATCTGCAGGTCGGCCAGGACGTTCTGCATCAGCGGCTTGTCGACGAGCGCGCCGCCGAACGCCGACCGGTGCACGGCGTGGTGCACGGCCTGGACGACCGCGGCGCGCATCCCCCCGGCGCTGCCGATGACGCAGTCGAGCCGGGTCATCGCGACCATCTCGATGATGGTGCGGACCCCGCGGCCCTCCTCGCCGACCAACCAGGCGACCGTGCCGTCGAACTCCGGCTCCGACGAGGCGTTCGACCGGTTGCCGAGCTTGTCCTTCAGCCGCTGGATGCGGAAGGCGTTGCGGGTGCCGTCCGGCAGGATCCGCGGCACCAGGAAGCAGGACAGCCCGCCCGGTGCCTGCGCCAGCACGAGGAACAGGTCGCACATCGGCGCGCTGGTGAACCACTTGTGCCCGCGCAGGGTCCACGTCCCGTCGGGCTGCGCCGTCGCGACGGTCGTGTTGGCGCGGACGTCCGAACCGCCCTGCTTCTCGGTCATCCCCATCCCCGCGAGCAACCCGGCCTTGCTCGTGGGCACGCGGAGACCGGGGTCGTACGTCCGGCTGGTGAGCAGCGGCTCGTAGAGCGCCGCCAGCTCGGGCGTCGTGCGGAGCGCGGGCACGACGGCGTACGTCATGGAGACCGGGCAGCCGTGGCCGGCCTCGACCTGCCCCCAGGTGTACGAGCTGGCGGCCCGGGCGACGTGCGACCCCGGCCGCTCGTCCGCCCACGGTGTGCCGGCGAGCCCCTCGCTCACGGCGACGTCCATCAGGGAGTGCCACGCGGGGTGGAACTCGACCTCGTCGATGCGGTGGCCGTAGCGGTCGTGGGTGCGCAGCACGGGTTCCACGCGGTTGACCTCGTCGCCCCAGCGCTGCGCCTCCTCGGAGCCGGCCAGCCGGCCGATCCGGTGCAGGTCGTCGGCGTGCCAGCCGGCCCCCTCGCGCTCGAGACCGGCCAGCAGCACGGGGTCCTCGGCCACGTCGTGCCCGACCAGCGGCGGCGGCTGGTTGGTGACCTCGTGCGTCGCGGCGGTGTTGCGGGCGTGCAGCGTCGTCATGCCCCTCATAGTCGCAGCCCGTAGGGTCCGGCGCATGGAGTCCTTGCGCATCCCCGCCGCCGACGGGCTCGTCCTCGACGCGGTCGGGGACGGACCGCAGGACGGCGAGGTCGTGCTGCTGCTGCACGGCTTCCCGCAGACGTCCTGGTCCTGGCGGGGGGTCTGGCCGAGCCTCGTCGAGGCTGGCTTCCGGGTCGTGGCGCCGGACCAGCGGGGGTACTCCCCCGACGCCCGCCC
>SCTD01000553.1 GCA_004299215.1 Frankiales bacterium
GGACAAGGTCCGGGGCGTGCTGGTGCAGGTCTTGCGGCACGCCGAGCGGCAGGGGCTGCTCGTGCGCAACGTCGCGGCCATCGTCCCGACGCCACCAGGCCCGCGAGCGGAGGGGCGCTCGATGACGGTCGAGCAGGCCGCCGCCTTGCTGATCGCCGCCCGCGGCCACCCGCTCGAGGCGGCGATCGTCCTCGCGCTGACCTGCGGGCTGCGCCCGGGTGAGCTGCTCGGCCTGCGCTGGGACGACGTCGACCTCGACCGCAAGCTGCTCCGCGTCCGTCGGGCGGTCGTCAGGATCGGCGGGACCGTCCAGCTCGGGCCGACCAAGACCGCCTCGTCCCGCCGGCAGCTGCGCCTCCCGACGAGCACTGCGGAGGCGCTGCGCCAGCACGCCAGCCGGCAGGACCAGCGGCGTCGAGAGGTGGGGGAGGCGTGGCACGACGAGGGGCTTGTCTTCCCGACCGGCGTCGGGACCCTCCTGGACCCGGCGAACCTGCGCCGCGGCCTGCGTCAGGTGACGGAGCAGGCCGGCCTGGGCCGGTGGCATCCGCACGAGCTGCGGCACAGCGCGGCGAGCCTGCTGTCCGCCGCCGGCGTCCCGCTCGAGGAAGTGGCGGACGTGCTCGGACACGCCAGCACGCGGGTGACCTCGCAGACCTACCGGCATGCGACGACGCCGACGGTCGAGGCCGGAGCCGACCCGATGGAGCGGCTGCTCGGCCCGCAGGGGACGGTCACAGCGTGACACCTGTGGCTACCAGTTTGGCTACCGGCGGTGATGTTGTGATCTTGCGGGGGAGTCTGCACCCCCTCTGACCTGCGCTTTTGTTGTGGGCGATACAGGACTTGAACCTGTGACCTCTTCCGTGTCAGGGAAGCGCGCTACCAGACTGCGCCAATCGCCCGTGTGGAGTTGTCGTGCGGTGAGGCCGGGGCGGGAATCGAACCCGCGTACAGGGCTTTGCAGGCCCTTGCCTAAGCCACTCGGCCACCCGGCCCGGGACCCGGCGGAGCCGGGACGGCCCGACGCCCGAGGGCGCCTACCGAGCGGACGACGGGATTCGAACCCGCGACCCTCACCTTGGCAAGGTGATGCTCTACCACTGAGCCACGTCCGCGTGCGCCGGACCCGCGAGGGGCTTGGCGACGAGCCAGAACCCTAGCAGAGGCGCGGGTCCCGACGAGGTGCCGGTCTCAGGTCTCCGGCTCTGCCCAGAGCAGCAGCGCGAGCTCGGCGTCGACGTCGACGTGGTCGCTCTCGGCGCCCGTCGGGATGGCCTGGTAGGTCCGGCCGAGGAACTCCACAAGGTCCGCCAGCGGCACCTCGAACAGCGCCCGCCCGGAGGGCGAGGACAGCGACAGGCAGACGACGGTCGAGCCGCCCGCGGACGACGGCCAGACCTGCACGTCGCCCTCGCCGGCGGGCACGGTCACGCCGTCGCTCAGCAGCTGGCGGGCGAACGTCCACTGGACGACCTCGGCCGAGGACCCGCCGGCGGCACCACCGGTGTGGAACGACACCGTCACCGCGTAGGGGTCTGTCAGGTCGTAGTCGAGGCCGGCCCGGACCGGGAGGGACGCGGCCCCGGACACGACGAGGCGCAGCTGGAGCTCCGAGCTGACGGACGTCGGGCGGGTCGTCATGGCTCGCGCTCCATGGGCAGGGGCCTGGCCGGCCCGTGTGCTCTCTGCGTCCCCGCTCACGGGCGTGGCTAACCCGAGCTGCCCGGGATGTCCGCTTCTTTTCACCCGGACGGCGGGGTGCGCCCCCCTTGCGTGGCGACGGGGGGTGTGTCGCCGTAGCGTGTGACGCACGACGCGGGCGCCCGGGCCCATCCGTCGACCGGCGTCGTGCGAACGCCCTGTCGTGAGGACCTCGATGACGCTTCCCCGCGGTCGTGCCGCGGATCCGGCGACCGGCGCGCCGCTGTCCGCCGGCTCTGCGCCGTCGTACGACGGGCTCGACGACCGCGCCCTCGTCGCCCGTGTCACCGAGGGCGACGGCGGGGCGCTCGAGGCGCTCTACGCCCGCTACGGCCGGGCCTGCTACGGGCTGGCCCGGCGGATCCTGGTCGACGAGCAGCTGGCGCAGGACGCCGTGCAGGAGGTGTTCCTGGCCGTCTGGCGTGACGCCTCCCGCTTCGACGCGAGCCGCGGCGGCTTCTCCACCTGGCTGCTGTCCATGACGCACCACAAGGCGGTCGACAGCGTCCGCCGTGAGGAGAACCTCCGCAAGCGGCGGACGACCGACGACCTGCTCGAGACCAGGGAGTCGGAGTCGCCGCAGGTCGAGGACGCCGTCTGGTCGCTGCTGCGGCGGGAACGGGTCCGCGAGGTGCTGCAGACGCTGCCGGACGCCCAGCGGGAGGCCCTGACCCTGGCCTACTTCGGCGGTTACACCCAGCGGGAGATCGCCGGGCTCACCGACACGCCGCTCGGCACCGTCAAGACGCGGATGCTCGCCGGCATGCGGCGCATGAAGGAGTCGTTGGACGGGCTGTCCAACGCAGCAGGGGGTCTCGAACCGCCGGACGCCACGTCCGCGCCCGACCGGAGGAGCGCGCCGTGAACCGACCCGACCCCCACTCGCGCTTCGAGGAGCTCGCCGCGGGGCACGCGCTGCACGCGCTCGAGCCCGAGGACGAGCAGGCCTTCCTCGCCCACCTCCCGGGCTGCGCGCGCTGCCAGGCCGACCTCGCCGACCACACCGCGACCCTGGCGCACCTCGCGTACGCGCCGGCCCCTGCCGACCCGCCGCCCTCGCTCCTGGACGGCATCCGAGCAGGGGTGCTCGCCTCCGACCGGGAGGCGACCTTCCCGGAGCAGGCTTCTCCGGGAGACGCGCCGGACGAGCTGAGCCGGGCCCGCGACCGACGCCGGATGCGCCGGGCCACGACCTGGACGGGCATCGCCGCCGCCTTCGCGCTGGTGGTCTCGCTCGGTGTCTGGAACACCTCGCTGCGGCAGGACCGCGACGAGCAGGACGCCTGGGGCGAGCGCATGCGCCAGGCGGTCAGCGCGCTGCGCGACAGCGAGACGGACGCCGTGCCGCTGCACGGTGACGACGGCGTCGTCGTCGCGGTGGCGCTCGTCCGCGGCGACGAGATGTCGCTGGTCGTCGACGGGCTGCCCGTGAACGACGCCGGCACGACCTACGTCCTGTGGGGCGAGAGCGAGTACGGCGACAAGCGCGCGGTCGGGGCCTTCGACGTCACGAAGACCGAGCTCGACGTCCTCGCCGGCATGCGGGTCCAGAACGGGGTGAGCGACGTCCGCCGCTTCATGGTGACCCGCGAGCAGGGTGATGCGGCGCCGCCGATCCCGACGCTCCCGGTGCTGGCCGTGGGTGAGGTCTGACCGGACCCGGCCGCGTGGGGCAGGATGCTGCGGTGGCCCGGTCGTTGCTCTCCCCGCTCTGGGAGTGGAAGCGGCCGATGCGGCGCACCCCGGGCGGCGCGCACGCGGTCAAGGTCATCGTCTTCTTCGCGGGGCTCTTCTTCATCCTGCTCGGCATCGCCCTCGCGGCGCTCCCCGGCCCGTTGACGATCCCGCCGATCCTGCTCGGCCTCTACATCTGGTCCACCGAGTTCGCCTGGGCCGACCGGCTGCTGGACCGCGCGAAGCGCAGTGCCCTGGAGGCCTGGGAGAAGGCCAAGGAGAAGCCGGTCGTCACCGCTCTCGTCACGGTCAGCGGCCTGATCGCGTTCGGGGTCGGCGTCTGGCTCGTGCTGACGTACGACCTGATCGGCCGGGTGAAGGAGATGGTCGGGCTCGGGTAGTCTCGCGCCCGCACCGCCGGAACGCCTCGGACGTATAGCTCAGTTGGTTAGAGCGCACGCTTCACACGCGTGAGGTCGCAGGTTCGAGTCCTGCTACGTCCACCCCCGAGCTCAGCGCGACG
>SCTD01000554.1 GCA_004299215.1 Frankiales bacterium
CCGTCGGCCGGCGGCGCCTCGTAGCTGTCGCGGATCCGGGCGCCGGTGCCCGTCGGGCCGTAGACCGGCAGCGGCGCGGGCATGCCGGCCGGGTGGTAGCGGCGGGCGTAGGAGTAGGCAACCAGGTCGATGCAGTGGTCGGCGTGCAGGTGGCTGACGTAGACGGCGTCCACGTCGAGCAGCCCGATGTGCCGCTGCAGCTGCCCCAGCGCTCCGGCGCCCAGGTCGACCACCAGCCGGAAGCCGTCCTGCTCCAGCAGGTAGCCCGAGCAGGGGGACAGCGGGCCGGGGAACGTGCCCGCGCAGCCCAGGACGGTCAGCCTCACTCGCGTACCGCCATGCCGTCCACCTGCCCGATCTCGGGCCCGAGGAACCGCCGGCCCAGCCGCGCGAACGGCTCGGGGTCACCCGTCGCCACGAAGCGGTGCACCGGTGGCGGTGCCTCGGGGTCCCGGCCCAGCCCGGTCGTCTCGAGCACGCGGTAGACGTCCTTCGCGGTCTCCTCCGCGCTGCTGACCAGCGTGACGCCGTCCCCCACCACGAGGCTGATCATGCCCGTGAGGAGCGGGTAGTGGGTGCAGCCCAGGACCAACGTGTCCACGTCGGCCTGGACGACCGGGTCCAGGTAGTGGGTGGCGAGCTGCAGCAGCTGCCGCCCGGTCGTGACCCCCCGCTCGACGAAGTCGACGAACCGGGGGCAGGCCGCGCTGGTCAGCGTGACGTGCGGCGCGGCCGCGAACGCGTCGTCGTACGCCCGGGTCTGCACGGTCACCTGCGTCGCCAGCAGGCCGACGCTGCCGTTGCGGGTCGCGGCCACGGCGCGGCGGACGGCAGGCTGGATCACCTCGACCACCGGGACGTCGTAGCGCTCGCGGGCGTCGCGCAGGCAGGCGCTGGAGGCGCTGTTGCAGGCGATGACCAGCAGCTTGACGCCCAGCGCCACCAGCTCGTCCATGGCGGCGAGGGCGTGCCGGCGGACGTCCGCGATCGGCAGCGGGCCGTACGGGCCGTGCGCCGTGTCCCCGACGTAGAGCAGCGGCTCCGCGGGCAGCTGGTCCAGCAGCGCCCGGGCGACCGTGAGCCCGCCGACCCCGGAGTCGAAGACCCCGATGGGCGCGTCCCTCACGCCGCTCACCCTACGACGGCGGGTCCGGCCGAGGACGTGGCGATCATGCGAGCGTGGGACGGCCGGTTGATCGCCACTTCCGGGTGCCGGCGGGCGCTCGCGGAGCGGCCGCCCCGGGATGTGGCGATCATGCCCGCTCAGGCGGCCGGGTTGATCGCCACTTCCGCCAGGCTGTCCGGCACCCAGCCGCCCCGGAGCAGCCCGAGCCGCTGCTGCACACCCGCGCACAGGATGGCCCGCACGTCGTCCGGTCGCTCCAGCCTGCTGGCCCTGTCGATCAGGGCTCGGGGCAGCCTCAGCTGGGGCTGTGGAAGCGGACCGGCCGCGGGGACCAGCAGCTCCGGTCGCTCTGGCAGATGACCGCGCAGCCCGCGGTGCGCCGCCGCCGTCAGACCGGCCAGCACGACGCCGCGCGGTGACCTGAGGAGCGCCACCCACAGGAGCTGCCGGGCGGTCAGCGGACCGTTGTGCATGACGACCACGGACCCGTACCGCTTCCAGCGCTGCGTCCTCAGCATCCGCCCCAGTTCAGGCTGGAGCGTCGCGAGCTCGGGGGCGAGCACGCCGAGCTCCGCGGCCAGGTGGATGTCGGGAGCCGGGTACGGGGGATCAGCCATGTGCCGGAGCGTCGTACGGCCGATGCGTCCCGAGCAGCAGCGCCGAGGGAGCTGTGGACGGCTCCACCCCGTGGGTTGTGGCGATCAACAGGTCGATCTCAGCGTGCATGATCGCCACATCCAGACGGGGGTGGAGTCTGGACGGCTGGACAGCCCGGACAACACCGCTGCTGCTCCGGATGCCGTCGGAGGATCGTCACAAACTGACCGTGGCTCCGGCTCCAGATCGACCCGTCGGGTGGTCGATGACCAGGAGGACGGCACACGGAGGAGCCCATGACCATCATGACCACCGCCCAGGAGCGCGAGCGCGTCATCCGGCCTGCTGCCGTGCTCCCCGAGCGGGCGGCCCGCGAGATCCTGTCCTGGCTGCAGACGCACGACGTCAGCCAGGGCGGCTGCTGGTCGAGTGCCGTGGGGACGATCCAGCGCTACAGCGGGCCGTTCAACGGCCTGTCCGGGATGCGCGGCGACGCCGTGCTGCTCGGCTCGCTGCACATCACCTGGGACACGTACGAAGCGACGATCTACCGGGTGAGCATCACCGACGCCGGAGCCGCCCGGGGGCTGACCGTCGACCGGCTCTGCGACGAGGTGCTCGCCGTCGCCGACCTCACCCTCGCCAGCTGCCCGCGCGCCGACCTGCTCGACGCACCCAAGCCCGATCC
>SCTD01000555.1 GCA_004299215.1 Frankiales bacterium
CGGCTCAAGGCCGACGTCGCCCCCGGCACCTACTGGAACAACCTCGAGATCTTCTGCGCCGTCAACGGCAACTTCGCGAGCGGCCCGCTCGCGCCGGTGACCGTCCCGGCCGAGGCCGTCGTCGCCCCGGCCCCGCCGGCGCCCGCGCCGGTCGAGCTGCCGCGCACCGGCACCGCGCCGCTGCTGGCCCTCGGCGCGCTGCTGCTCGTCGGCGCCGGCCTGGGAGTGCGCCGCTTCGTGCGGTAGCTCCCGTTCCGCTCGGTAGCGTCGGCGCCGTGACCCCGTCGCCGACCGCACTGCCCGACCCGGACGAGCTGCTCCCCGACGCCCCGCTCGTGTGGGCGGCGCTGCAGACCGCCGGGTGGTCGGCGGCCGCCCTCGACCACCTGCTCGGTGTCGGGGCGCGGGCGCACCTGGACCGCGACGAGCTCGCCCCGCTGCTCCGCCGTACCGAGGGCGGCTCGCCGCTCGAGGTGCTGGCCCGGCTGTTCGTGCTCGGCACCGAGGTGGACCTCAAGCAGGCCCGCAAGGCCGGCGTGCCGGAGACCTGGCTGGTCCCGGACGGCTACGGCGTGGGGGCAGCGGTCCGGCTGCAGCCGGTCGTGCACGGCGGCGTCGAGGTGCTGGTCGCGCACGACCCGGCCCGGGCCGCGACCCGCACCCGCCCGGAGCAGGTGCTCGGCGTCGGGGCCGCCAGCCTGACGCTGGCCGCAGCGACCCCGCGGTCACGGGTCGGCCGCACCCTCGACCTCGGCACCGGCTCCGGGATCCAGGCCCTGCTCGCGGACGACCACAGCGACCGGGTCGTCGCGACCGACGCCAACCCGCGGGCCGCCGCCTACACCCGGCTCTCGGCCGCGCTGGCCGGTCGCGACGTCGAGGCGCGCGTCGGTGACCTGCTCGAGCCCGTGTCCGGCGAGACGTACGACCTGGTGGTCTCCAACCCGCCGTTCGTCATCGGGCCGGGCAACGGCTACGTCTACCGCGACGCGGGGCTCGACGGCGACGAGCTGTGCCGTCGCCTCGTCGCGCAGGTGCCGTCGGTGCTCGCTCCCGGCGGGCACGCGGTGCTGCTCGCCAACTGGCTGCACGTGGCCGGCGAGGACGGCGACGCGCGGGTGCAGTCCTGGTTCGGCGAGGACGTCGACGGCTGGGTGGTGCAGCGCGAGCTGGCTGCGCCGGAGGACTACGTCACGGCGTGGTTGCGCGACACCGACGAGGGTGACCGCTTCGACGAGCTCTACGACGCCTGGCTCGACTGGTTCGCGCTGCGGGACGTGGAGGCCGTCGCCTTCGGCGTCCTGGCCGTACGGCAGGGCGGCACCGGACGGGTCCACCTCGACGACGCACCGCAGCCGGTGGCCGCGACGTGGGGCGAGCAGGTGCCGGCGTTCTTCCCGCGCCAGGACGCGCTCGACCGGGGCGTGCTCACCCGGGCCTGGCGGCTGCGTGAGGACGTCCGGCTGCACCAGGTCGCGCAGCGCACCGAGGAGGGCTGGCTGGCCGACTCGCAGCTGCTGCAGCAGGAGGCCGGGCTGCGCTGGTCCGGCGGCGTCGACGTCTACGGCGCCACGCTGCTCGCCGGCTGCGACGGGACGCGGCCGCTGGGCGACCTGCTCAGCGTCCTGGCGTCCAGTGCCGGCATCTCCGACGACGACGCGGCAGAGCAGGTGCTGCCGGTCGTGGAGCGACTGGTCCAGCAGGGGTTCCTCATCCCCTGACCGGCACGCCCGGCAGGCGCAGGCAGAGCAGAGCGCTGAGCAGGACCACCGCGCCGACCACCAGGAAGGCAGCCTCCAGGTCCACCCCCTCGGCCAGCCGGGGCAGCACCAGGTTGCCGGTGATGCCGCCGACCGACAGCGCGAGCGAGACGGCGGAGACCGCTGTCGACCGGTGCGCCGCGGTGACCCGGCCGTGCATGACGGCCGAGAGCAGCGGCCAGGTGGCGCCGTGCGCGACGTAGAAGCCGCAGACGGCGATCCCCGCGACGACGAGCAGGTCGGCCAGCCCGAAGCCGGCCAGCCCCGCGGCACCGACCAGCGCCAGCAGCGCGCAGGTCGCCGGCGTCGAGTCACGGAGCCGCCGGCGCAGCCAGGGGCCGGCGAGGGCTGCGACGGCGGCGGTCCCGAAGGACACCGCCTGGACCGTGCCGAACGCCGCCGCGCCGCGCTCCGGGCTCCCCGCGAGCTCGACGAAGCGCAGCGGGG
>SCTD01000556.1 GCA_004299215.1 Frankiales bacterium
GGGCAGGCCGAGCTTGATCTCCGTGTCGCTCACACCCGGGCCCTGCAGGACGGGCTTGCCCCCGGCGGGTGCCGCCGCGGTACCGGAGCCCGCCGTGCCGCCGCTGGTGCCGCCGGTGCCGCCGGCGCCGGTCGCGGCACCACCGGTCGAGCCGCCGGTCGTGCCCGGCCCGGTCACGGTCCCGGCCCCCGAGCCGCCGGTCCCGGACGTGATCGTCGCAGCGGTGGACGGTCCCTGCTCCGCCGGGGTGAGCCCGTCGCCGCCCGGCGCCAGCCCTGGCTGGACCGGCCCCGCCTGCCCACTGCCGAGCAGGGCGTCGCCGCTCGACTGGACCGTGGATCCGCAGGCTGCGGTCATCAGCAGAGCGCCGGCGGCGAGAAAGGCGATTCCGGCTGGGCGGCGGGCCTGGGACGTCACCGGGGGAGCCTCCTCGACGAGCTGGGTGTCCTCCTCGTCAGTCTCCGCCCGGTGTACCCCGTTCTGGGTCGTCCGCCCGAACCAATCGCGGGCGGCGTCTTTGTGCCGTCCCGACGAGCGCCGGCTAGCGCGGCTCACCCCTGACCGGCCGACCCGGGTAGGCGTCCGGCACCAGCTCGCCATCGCGTACGACCGCGGTTCCTGCGACCAGCAGGTGCCGCACGCCGTACGACGGCCGCGCCGAGTCGAGGTAGGTCGCCGTGTCGGTCACCGCGTCGGGGTCGAGCACCACGATGTCGGCGTCGGCCCCGATGCCGAGGTGTCCCTTCGCACGTGCCGAGGGCGCGACGTCGTCGAGGACGCGCGCAGGCAGCCAGGAGCAGCGGCGGAAGGCCTCCAGCCAGGTCCAGGTGCCGGTCTCGCGGACCATGGTGCGCAGCGAGCGGGAGAAGGTCCCCGCCGTGCGCGGGTGGGTGGACCCACCGGGCGGCAGCGGCCACTCGCGACTGTCGACGGCGCCGTCGGGCCACAGGACCGGCATGGCGTCGCTCGCCACGATCGTGTCCGGGTAGGCGAGCGAGGAGCGGAGCAGCTCGGCGTCGGCCGGGTCGTCCTCGTCGAGGAACTCCACCACGCACGGCGTCCCGGGCGCCTGCTCGCGCACCTCGCGCAGCCGCGCCTCGTCGGCGATGCGCTCGCCGCTCGGGAGCAGCACGAGCGACGACGGCGTGAGGTCCCACGCCGCGAGCCGCTCGGGAGCCAGGAAGAACGCGCCGATGCCGGTGCTGCCCGCGCCGTACGGGTAGGCCTCGACGGTCACGCGCGAACCGGCCTCGCGGGCACGGGTGATCGAGCCCAGCACCCGGTCCACGTGCCGCCGCGACGTGCTGTTGACATGGCAGTGGTGCATGGCCGCGCCGGTCTCCGCGGCGGCGTGCACCAGCTCCTCCGCGCCGTCGAAGGGCGTCGTCGGGTCGGACTCGACGAGCTCTCGCACGTGCGTGTACGTCGGTGCGCCCGCCTCGGCGGCGAGCCTGGCGACGGCGAGGTACTCCGCCGGGTCGGTACGCGGCGCGTAGCCCATCAGCACGCCGATCCCGAGCGCCCCGGCCTCGAGCTCGCCGCGCAGCAGCTCGAGCCAGGCCGCGCGCTGCGACAGGGTCGACGTCGCCTGCCAGCGCGGCTCCCCGAGCACCTTCAGGCTGTTGACGATGCTCGCATCCGGCTCGATGCCCGCGAGCACCTGCGCGCGGGCCGCGCCCCACGACGCCGAGAACCCGTAGTGCAGCGGGCGGCCCTGCTCCGCCGCCTCGCGGTAGGCCCGCTCGAGCGGCATCAGCCCGGCCTCGAGGTCGAGCGCGGTGGTCACGCCGTCGAAGGCCTGCAGCCGCTGACCGGCGATCGTGTGCACGTGGCTGTGCAGGTCGACGAACCCCGGGCCCACCACGAGCCCGGTGACGTCGAGGACCGCTGCGCCGTCGGGGGCGACCAGGTCGGGCCCGAGGGCGACCACCCGCCCGTCGCGGACGAGGAGGTCACGCACCTCGTCGGTGCCGGTACCGGGGTCGAGCACGCGTCCACCGCGCAGCAGCAGGTCGGTCATGCGTGTGCACGCTAGGGCCGCGGAGCCGGCCGCGGCACGTGCGGACGGACGAGCCTGGGGACGGGGCTTCGTACCGGCCGACCGCTCAGCCCAGCGGGCCGGTGCCCGACCTGCCGAGGTCGAGCACGATCGGACCGAGCCAGTTGCGGGCGAGGGCGTGCGAGGCCTCGGGGCTCAGGTGGAAGCCGTCCGGCCGGCCATCGGGAACTCCCTCGACCTCGTCGGAGTAGCGGCCGCCGGGGCACAGCCGCTGGAAGAGGTCGGCCACCCGCGTGCCGGGGACCCGCGGGTAGACGCCGACGTTGAGGGCGGAGAGCCGGACCTCCGGGTCCTCCAGGTCGTCGAAGTGCTCGTAGCGCTGCCAGTCGCCGCACGGCGCGTTGGTGAGCAGCAGCTTCGCGCCCCAGCGGTCGGCGGCCTCGCGGTACTCGTCGATCAGCCAGCTGTCGAGCTGCGGCTCACCCGGCCGGCGCCACTGGCTCCACTCCGGCAGTCGCCGGTCGAAGACCTCGTTGATGCCGTCCTGCAGCACGACGACGTCGGGCGCGAAGGAGTCGAGGGCCTGCCGCCTCTCGTGCCCGGGGTCGTCCCACCAGCCGCACACCTCGTCCACGGGGAACGGCCGGCCGGGGCTGAGCCGGCGCTCGCCGCCGCGGCTGATCGGGCAGGCCGGCACCGCGAGGTTGTAGACCGCGACGTCGCTGCGGCTCTCGGCCCACGACATCAGCCCCTGCCCGAGGTTGGTGCCGATGGAGTCGCCGACGACGACCACGCGGAGCGCGCCCGGCGGGACCTCGGGCGGCGGCGGGACCTTGCTCTTCCCCGGGTCCTCGGTCAGCTCGGCCGGCGCGGTCCTGCTGCGCGGCTTGGGGGCCGCCTGGCGCACCGGGGCCGGGCCGCCCTGCGACTGCGGCCGCACCTGACCGGGCTGCTGGGGCCCGCTCGTCGCGCGCGGCTGCCGCTGCTGCGTCGCGGTGCCACCCGGTGCGGGGGCGGCGGTGGCTCCGAGCGGCTGACCGGGTCCGGCAGCGGGTGGGAGCGCCCCCGCCGCGGTGGTCGCAGGGGCGGTCGGGGACGGCAGCGGCAGGGCGACCGCCCCCGCCGCGACGGCGACGGCGGCCACCCCGGCGACGGCGCCACCTGCCCAGCCGCTCGCACCCACCCAGCTCAGCCGCGGTCCGTGCCGCACCGGCCACTCGATCAGCTCGTACGACGCCCACGCCAGACCGAGGGTCGCCCCGACGCGGACCAGGAACAGCGTCACCGGGTCGCTGCCCGTGAAGTCCTCCGTGAGCAGCAGGAAGAGCGGCCAGTGGAAGAGGTAGACGCCGTACGACACGACGCCCAGGACCACGAGCGCGCGCAACGAGAGCAGCTGCGCCACCAGCGTCTCCGGCCGGAGCGCGGCCGCCACGACGCCGGCGGTGCAGACGGCGACGGCGAGGTAGCCGCCGGTGTAGAGCAGCGGGTCGCCCTTCTCCAGCAGCGCCATCGCGGCGAGCAGGCCGCCGAGGCCGAGCAGCCCGGCGGGCTCGGCCCAGCGGCCGGGTGTGCGCACGCCCTCCGGCCCGACGAGCGCGATCGCGAGCAGTGCGCCGACGAGCAGCTCGGCCACCCGGGCGTCGGTGCCGTAGTAGGCACGGCCGAGAGCTCCACCGGCCTCGCTGAGCCGGAACAGCTGGAGCGTCGAGAGCAGCGTCAGCGCGCCGAGCACCAGCGCCAGCCGTCGGGTCCGCAGCACCGCCGCGCCGCCGACCAGGGCCACGACCAGCAGCGGGTAGAGCAGGTAGAACTGCTCCTCGACCGCCAGCGACCAGAAGTGCTGGAACGGCGACGGCAGCGAGAACAGGTCGGCGTAGGTCTGCTCGTCGGCGACGAACCGCCAGTTGGCGACCCAGAGCGCCGCGGCGACGGCGTCCCACGTGACGTCGCCGGCCGCGGGCGTCGGCGACAGCGCCAGGACCAGCGCCACCAGCGGCAGGCAGACGAGCACCGCCGGCACCAGCCGCCGGGCGCGGCGGGTCCAGAACGCCTTGAGGTCGATCCGGCCGGTGCTGCGCCTCTCGACGAGAAGCAGCGCGGTGATGAGGAAGCCCGACAGCGTGAAGAAGGCCGTCACGCCCAGGTGGCCGCCGGGCACCCCGGGGACCTCGCCGTGGAAGAGCAGCACCGCCGCGACGGCCAGCCCGCGCAGGCCGTCCAGGGCCGGCGTGTAGGGAAGGCGGGCGCGGGACACCGGGACACCTTTCGACGGATCGGGGGTGCTCTCCTGTCCTCTTACCGTCCGACAGAGGTGCGAACCCGTCAAACCAGGGCGATGCGGAATCAGCCCGTGCGGCGGGTGGCCCGCGCCCCCAGGTGCACGTAGCGCTCGCCCTCGAGGTCGAAGAAGACCGCCGGCGTGAAGGCTCCCCCGTCCTCCCCCTTCGCCAGCATCACGTCGCCGTCGCAGGGCAGCAGCTGCATCTCGGGCGTCTCGGGCAGGCCCTCCGCCAGCGGGCCGGTGTTCCGGGTCTTCAGCCGGAGCCCGCCCTCCTCGTCCTGGCGGACCGTCATCTCGACGCCCTCCCGGACGTAGCGGCCGACGAAGCGCGCGGCGTCGACCGGCCCGGCCGCGCTGCTCGGCTCCGGGCGGCTGGGCATCTCGACGCCGGCCAGCTCGCCGAACACCTCGGAGTACAGGGACTCGAACAGCTCGCGCGGCGCCTTGCCGCCGTTGGTGCACAGCGCGACCGACAGCCGGTCCTCGGCGAGGATGCGCAGGAAGGCGCCCTGTCCCAGCGTCGCGCCGTCGTGGCCGAAGACCGGTCGGCCGTCCCAGGTCATGAGGATCCAGCCCAGGCCCCAGTGCGAGCCGAGGGTGTACGGGTCGGGCACCTCGACCTGGGCCTGCTGCATGGCGGTGACCGACTCGGTGGACAGCACCCGGGTGCCGTCGGGCGCGACACCGCCGTCGAGGTGGAGCTGGGCGAAGGCCAGCACGTCGCGAGCCGGGCAGTGGATCAGCCCGGCGGGGCCGGCGGAGCGGTAGATGCCCCACTGCGGCGTCACGATCGGCGCGTCCTGCCCGGGCAGCACCAGGTGCCCGGTCGCGGCGCCGAACAGCAGCGCCTCCTCGGGCAGCGTCCCGGCGCTGCCGAGACCGAGCGGGGCGAGGATCCGCTCGCGGAGCACGGCGTCCCAGGTCTGCCCCCGCAGCACCTCGACGAGCCGGCCGAGCAGGCTGAAGCCGGAGTTGCAGTAGGACATCGTCGCGCCCTGCGGGTGGACCTGGGTGAGGTCCTTCATGGCAGCGACGTACCGCTCGAGGCAGTCGTCGCCGCGGCCGGTGTCGAGGAACAGGTCGCCGTCGATGCCGCTGGTGTGGGCGAGCAGCTGCCGGGTCGTGACGGTGCGGGAGACCTCCTCGTCCGCGACGCGGAAGTCGGGCAGGTGCCTGGCGATCGGCTCGTCGAGGTCGAGCAGGCCCTCGTCGACGAGCTGCATCACCAGCGTCGCGGTCCAGACCTTGGTGATGGAGCCGATCTGGAAGACGCTGTCCGGCGTGACCGGCTGACCGGTGCGCTGGTTGAGCACGCCGACGGCCGCTTCGACGGTCTCGTCGCCGAGCCGGATGGCCAGGCTCGCGCCGACGACGCCGTGCTTGTCGGCCAGTGCGGTGAGCCGGTCCTGCCAGTGCTGGGCGTCCAGTGCCACGGTGCGCTCCTCAGATCGGTGAGGAGCGCATCGTCGCGCGCGGGGGCCCGTTCGCGCTTCGTCGCGTCGGCCGAGGTCGGGCGCCGTCGCTCGTGCCGGCGGACGAGGTCAGGCCGCGACCCCGTGCAGCTTCAGCACCACCTCGCGCAGCGCCTCGCGCTCGTCCCGCAGCTCCTCGCGGATCCGGGGGGTGTCGGTGTGCCGGATCTCGCTCGACAGGTTGCTCAGCCGCTGCTCCAGCACCCTACGCACCACGGCAGCCTGCGCCGGGCTCAGCTCGATGTTCATGGTGGCCTCCTTGTTCGCCACCCTCATCGTGCGAGCCGGTCGCCGTCGCCGTCCCGGGTCGAAGGTCCCGGATCCGCTACAGACCCAGGGCCGCCAGCGCCTCGCGGTACCTCGCGACGTTGCCGAGCTTGATGTCCTCGTAGCCACGGACGATCTCGGCCGCGCCGGCCGCCGCGACGGCGGTGGCGTACGACCCCGCCGTCAGCGAGCCGGTCAGCCGCTCGACGAGAGCCGTGTGGGAGGCGGCGATCTCGCGCTCCACGCGACGCACCTCGGCCCGGCCGAACGGGTCGAGCGGCGTGCCGCGCAGCCCCTTCGCCTTGGCCAGGGCGACGAACGCCGGCCGGTACCTCGACCCGAAGCGGAGCTTCTTGTCGACGCCCATGGCACGGAGCACCGGCGGGTGCAGGTTGAGCTGCACCCGGCCCGCGTCGGGGACCTGCGCCCGGACCTCGTCCATCAGCTCGGGACGGGTGAGCAGGCGCGCGACCTCGTACTCGTCCTTGTACGCCTGCAGGTGCGCGACGCCACGGGCGACGGCCTCGCTGTAGGCAGTGGCGTCGCCCAGCGCGCGCTCGGCGGCCCAGGCGCGCTCGACGACCGCGACATAGTCGCGCGCCTTGCGCTCGCCGGAGTGGTCGGCGAGGAGCGCGGCCCGGATCTGCGTCAGGCGCCGGGTCTCGCCGGTCAGCGGGGAGGCGCCGAGCAGGTCGCGCGCCGCCTTCTTCGCGACCGGCTCCGGACCGACGGCGGCGGCGAAGGCGGACGGGTCGGCGACGGCGACGCGGCCCCAGCGGAAGGCCGCCGTGTTGGCGGCGACGGCGACGCCGTTGAGCTCGAGCGCCTCCTCGACGGCCGAGGCCGGCAGCGGCAGCGCGCCGAGCTGGTAGGCCGCACCGACGAGCAGCAGGTTGGCCGGGGCCGTGCTGCCGAAGAGCGCCTCCGACGCCGCGAGGGCGTCCATGGTGAAGAGCGTGGCGACGGAGCGCTCGACCTTGGCGAGCAGCTCGGCGTTGTCGGCCGCGGGAGCGGACGCGTCCGACACCTGCGTGCCGGTCGGGGTGGTGCTCGTCGAGACGACGGCGACGGTGGAGGCGGGCGAGCAGACCGCGAGGTTCTTCTGGTCGGCCAGCACGAGCAGGTCGAAGCCGAGCACGACGTCGGCGGCAGCCTTGGGGACGCGGTTGGCCGGGCCGCGGTCACCGACGCGCAGGTGGCTCGTGACCGGACCGGCCTTCTGCGACAGGCCGACCTGGTCCAGGCCGGTCGTGTGGATCCCGCTGCGCAGCGACGCGGTGGCGAGCACCTGGTTCACCGTGACGATGCCGGTGCCGCCGATGCCGGCGAGGAAGACCTCGGCCGTGCTCGGGGTCGCGACGGGCGGCAGCTCGGCCGGCGCGGCGGCCTTCTTCCGCTTCGGCTTCTGGCCGGTCACCTCGACGGTGAGGAAGGACGGGCAGTCGCCGAGCAGGCAGGAGTAGTCGGTGTTGCAGGAGGTCTGGTCGATCCGGGTCTTGCGACCGAGCTCGGTGTCGACCGGCTGGACCGACAGGCAGTTGCTCTTGGCGCCGCAGTCGCCGCAGCCCTCGCAGACCCCCTCGTCGATGACGACGCGCGTGGTGCGCACCTTCTGCTTGCCGCGCTTGCGCAGCCGGCGGGCCTCGTTGGCGCACTGCTGGTCGTAGACGATGACCGTCACGCCCGGCACCTCGCGCAGCTCGCGCTGCACGTCGTCGAGCTGGTCGCGGTGGCGGACGGTGACGCCCTCGGCGAGGTCCTTGACCTTCTTGTACTTCCGCGGCTCGTCGGTGACGACGACCGTCCTGACGACGCCCTCGGCGGCGAGCTTGCGGGTCAGCGCCGGCACGGGCAGCGCGCCCTCGGCGTCCTGCGCGCCGGTCATCGCGACGGCCGAGTTGTAGAGGATCTTGTAGGTGATGTTGACGCCCGCGGCCATGCAGGCCTGGACGGCGAGCTGGCCGGAGTGGAAGTACGTGCCGTCACCGACGTTCTGGAAGATGTGCGGCACGTCCGTGAACGGCGCCTGGCCGATCCACTGCGAGCCCTCGCCGCCCATCTGGGTCAGGCCGAGGACCTGGGAGACCTCGCGGTCGTGCATGGTCACCATCGCGTGGCAGCCGATGCCGCCGCCGGCGAGCGAGCCCTCGGGGACGACGGTCGAGCGGTTGTGCGGGCAGCCGGAGCAGAAGTAGGCCGTCCGCTTCGCGCCGCCGACAGGCGTGAGGGACAGCGACGTACGAGGAGCCGGCCGCGGGTCGCGCAGCACCACGCGGTCGCGGAGCAGGCCGCGCAGCACCCGCTCGAGCCGGTCCGCGGTGAGCTGGCCGTCCGCGGGGACGAGCGTCCGGCCGTCCCGGTCGCGCTTGCCGAGAACCGCTGGGGCGTCGGCGGTCCCGTAGAGGACGTCCTTGACCTGCAGCTCGAGGAAGGGCTCCTTCTCCTCGACGACGAGCACCGTCTCGAGGCCGCGCGCGAAGCGGCGGACGAGCTCGCCGCCGAGCGGGTAGGGCATGCCGACGCGGAGCAGCCGGACGCCGACGCGCTCGAGAGCCCGCTCGTCGAGGCCGAGCTCGAGCAGCACCTGGCGCACGGCGTCGTAGGCCGTGCCGGTGGCGGCGATGCCGAGCCAGGCGTCGGCCGGGTCGACCTCGACGGCGTCGACCGGGTTCGCGGCGCCGAAGGCCTGCACGGCGGCCCAGCGCGCGCCGACCAGGTCGGTCTCGGAGATGAGGCAGTCGGGCGGGGAGGCGAACACGCGCTGGGTGTAGGTCCACGGGCGGCCCTCCCACTCCAGCGAGGGGACGACCAGCGGCAGGTTCGTGAAGTCCTCGTCGACGGTCCAGAGGCCGTCGGCGACGTCCGCCACGATGCTCATGCCGACCCAGCAGCCGGTCAGCCGCGAGAGCGCCGTGCCGTACATCCCGAAGGCGATGAGCTCGGTGGCGTTGCGCGGGGACAGCACCGGCATGCCGAAGGACGCGAGCGTGCGGACGCTGTGGCAGGGCACCGAGGAGGACTTGGCCGCCGGGTCGTCGCCGACGAGCGCGAGCACGCCGCCCTCGGGGTGGGCGCCGTAGAGGTTGCCGTGGCGCAGCACGTCACCGGAGCGGTCGAGGCCGGGGCCCTTGCCGTACCAGACGCCGATCACGCCGTCGTTCGTCCGCGTGCCGGGGACCTGCTGGCTGCCCCAGACCGCGGTGGCGCCGAGCTCCTCGTTGAGGCCGGGCACCAGGTGCACGCCGGCCTCGGCCTTGAGCTGGGGCAGGCCGTGCAGCAGCTTGTCCAGGCCGCCGAGCGGGGAGCCGGGGTAGCCGGAGACCAGGGAGGCCGTGCTGCGGCCGGCGCGCGCGTCGCGGGCGTGCTGCTCGACGAGCATCCGGGCGATGGCCTGCACGCCGGTGAGCAGCACCGGGCGGGTGCCGGGCCGGTAGCGGTCGGCCGGGTCGTAGCCGGGCGAC
>SCTD01000557.1 GCA_004299215.1 Frankiales bacterium
GCCCCCCGGCCTGCCCGGTCCGGGGGGCTGCACGCTGCTGCCCGGCGCGGCGTCCAGGGCGAGCTGCAGGGCGTGCGCCAGGTCGCGGCTCACGTCACCGGAGCGCGACTGCACCTGCAGGCCCAGGAAGACCCGGCCGTCGGCGCGGACCATGGCCGGCCAGGCGAGCGGCAGGACGGTCGACAGGGTGATCTCGCGGGACGGGTCGTCCCGCAACCGCAGCGGCGCGGTCGCGGCCGGGACGACCTCCCGCAGCGCGACCCAGTCGGTCTCGTCCACGCGCCCCGCGAACGGCCGCGCGACCAGCCGCCGGTCGTCGCCGGATCCCTTGCCGTGACAGGCCTTGTAGCGCTTGCCGCTCCCGCACGGGCACGGCTCGCGCGCGCCCACGACCGGGACGGGCGCGTTCGGGTCGGCGGCCGGTGAGGGCGCGCCGGTGGGTCGCGCGGGCGGGCGGCGTCGGCTGCTGATCGCGGGCTCCTCGGGTGCGGCGGGTCCCGGCAGCCTAGGACGGGCGGGGTGGGCCCGGCTCCCGCAGACTCGACTCCATGACGGTCGCGGTCGTGGGTGCGGGCATCTCGGGTGCGGCGTGCGCGCGGGCGCTGCAGGAGGCGGGGGTCGGGGTCACGCTGCTCGACCGCGGTCGCGTGCCCGGGGGCCGGCTCGCGTCGCGCCGCATCGACGGGCGCCCGGTCGACCTCGGCGCGTCGTACCTCACCTGCCGTGACGCGCGCTTCTCCGCCGTCGTCGACGACTGGTGCGCGCGCGGGCTCGCCCATCCGTGGACGGACGCCTTCCACGAGGCGACGCCCGCCGGGCTCGGCGGGCGCAAGACCGGGCCGGTGCGCTTCGGGACGCCGGGCGGGATGCGGTCGCTGGTCGCCGACCTGCTCGCGCCGCTGGAGGTGACGCAGCAGGTGCACGTCTCGTCCGTCGGCCCGGGACCGGTGGTCGACGGGAGGGCGTACGACGCCGTCGTCCTCGCGATGCCCGACCCGCAGGCGCTGCCGCTGCTGGTGGACCTCCCGCACGAGCGCGCACAGCTGGTCGACCGAGCCTGGGAGCCGGTGCTCGCGCTGGCGGCGCGCTTCCCGGCGCGCACGTGGGACCTCGACGGGTGCTTCGTCGCGGGCAGCGACGTCCTCGGCTGGATCGCCGACGACGGCCGGCGGCGCGGGGACGGCGCCCCGGTCCTCGTCGCGCACTCGACGTCGGCGCTCGCTGCCGGACACCTCGCCGACCCGAGCGCCGCCGGCCCGGAGCTGCTCGACGCGCTGCGATCGCTGCTGGGGATCCCTGTGGCACCGGAGTGGTCGTTCGTGCAGCGATGGACGTACGCCCGTCCTGTCAACGTGCGCGAGATGCCCTACTGGCTGGGCGATTCCGGGGTGTCGCTGTGCGGCGACGGGTGGGGGTCCCCGCGCGTGGAGACGGCGTGGCTCTCGGGGCACCTGCTGGGGCAGGCGCTGGCGGCCCGACTCGGCTAGGCGCGGGCGGCGATCATCCGGCGCACCCGCGCCGGGTCGTTGCTGATGATGACGTCCACCCCGAGGTCGAGCATCAGCTCGATGTCGGCGGGCTCGTCGACGGTGTAGCAGTGCACCCAGTTGCCGTGGTCGTGCACGCGCTCGACGTAGCCGGGGTACTTCTTCAGCACCCGCAGCGCGACGCCCGCGCTGCGGACCTGCGCGGGCAGCCGGCCGTCGCGGTAGCGGACCGGCACGCGCTCCATCAGGAAGACGGTCGGGAGCAGCGGCGCCATCACGTGCACGCGGCGCAGCGAGGTCGCCGCGAAGGACATCACCGTCACCGGCGAGACCGAGCGGGAGAGCGGTGCGGCCAGCCCGTAGCGGGACAGCAGCTCGACCAGGCTGCGCTCGACGAGACCGCCGTACCTCGTCGGGTGCTTGGTCTCGATGTGCAGCTCGACCTGCTTGCCGGACGGAGTACGACGGTCGAGCGCGAGCTGCAGCAGTCGCTCCAGGGTCAGCACCGACCGGCGCTCCGGGTCCTGGTCGGCCTCCTCCCAGGCAGCCTCCAGCAGCGGGTCGCCCTGCCGCGCCTTCCACGACGCGAAGTCGAGGTCGTTGAGCTCGGCGAGCTCCAGCGTCGACAGCACGCCGCGCCCGTCGCTGACCCGGTCGATCCGCCGATCGTGCACGCAGACGAGCACCCCGTCGCGGGTCAGCCGCACGTCGCACTCGAGCGCGTCGGCGCCCTCCTCGAGCGCCAGCTCGTAGGCGTCGAGGGTGTGCTCGGCCTTGGACGCGGACGAGCCCCGGTGGGCCACGACCTGCACGGGCCGGAGGAGGGGCACGAGCTGATCCTTCCCGCTGCAGCGCCGTGCTGTCAGCCGGACAGGCGGCGACGCACCACGGGATCTGCGCCGTTGACGACGTCGACAGCGGGCTCGCCGTCCAGGACGCGGGTCAGGTTGGCGGTGCTCTGCCCGAGGATGCGGCCCGCCGCCTGCGCGCTCGAGCCGGCCATGTGCGGGCTGAGCAGCACCCGCGGCGCGGTGCGCAGCGGTGAGTCCGCCGGCAGCGGCTCGACGGAGAAGACGTCGAGAGCGGCCCCGCCGAGGTGCCCGCTCCCCAGCGCGGCGACCAGCGCCGGCTCGTCGACGACCTCGCCGCGCGCGCCGTTGACGAGCAGCGCCCCGGGCATCATCCGGGTGGCGTCCAGCAGGTTCCGGGTCTGCTCGCCGAGTGCGATCACCAGGACGACAACGTCACTGGTGGCGACGAGGTCGTCGAGCTCGGCGTACTCCGCGGGTGCGTCGTCGCGCCGGCTGCGCGACCAGTAGCGGACGTCGCAGTCGAAGGCGCGGAAGAGCTCAGCCGTACGACGCCCGATCGCGCCCATCCCGACCACGCCGACGCGGCTCCCGGCGAGCTCTCGGCCGCCCATGCTGGTCTGCTTCCACTCGCCGCGACGGACCGACGCGTCCGCCTCGACCGTGTGCCGGAGCAGTGACAGCGTGGCCGACAGGCACCACTCCGCGACGCTCGTCGCGTTGGCCCCGGCGCAGTTCGCGACCGGTACGCCCGCCGCAGCGAAGGCGTCGAGGTCGATCCCGTCGGTGCCGACGCTCGGCTGCTGCACGAAGCAGACCCGCGGTCCGGGCTCGACCAGCCGCAGGCTCGGCGACCAGTCACCGATCACCAGGTCGACCTCGGGCAGCAGGCGGGCGACCTCCTCCTGGGTGCGCTCCTTCGGCGTGACCAGCTCCATCCGCGGGTCGGGGAACAGCGACTCCAGGATCTCGTGCGGGAGCGGGGGCAGGGCGAGCACGCGCCAGAGGTCGGTCACGGGTGGAGCCTCTCGCGCGCAGGCCGGCGCCTGTCGTCTGGGGTACGCCAGCCGTCTGAGTACGGTCCGGTGAACGCGCGCCGGCAGGACAGGGAGCAACGAGATGAGACCCCTCCGCTACTCGATCAACGTCACCCTCGACGGCTGCTGCCATCACGAGGCGGGGCTCCCCCCGGACGACGAGTCGATGGGCTACTGGACCGCTGCGATGGAGCGGGCCGATGCCCTGCTGTACGGCCGGGTGACCTACGAGATGATGGAGTCGGCGTGGCGGCGGTCGGCCACGGGCACGTGGCCTGACTGGATGGGTGAGGCGGAGGTCCCGTTCGCCGAGGCCATCGACCGGGCGCACAAGTACGTCGTGTCGGGCACGCTGCGCGGGGTCGACTGGAACGCCGAGCTCGTGCAGGGGGACCTGCGGCAGGCGGTCGAGCGGCTGAAGGCGGAGCCGGGCGAGGGCCTGTGGGTGGGTGGCGTGACGCTGCCGCTGGCACTGGCAGATCTGGGGCTGATCGACGAGTACGAGTTCGTCGTGCACCCGGTCGTCGCCGGGCACGGACCGACGTTGTTGGCGGGTCTGCGCGAGCGCATCGAGCTCGAGCTCGTGGACCGGCATGCGTTCCGCTCCGGGGCGGTAGCCCTGCGATACCGGCCGGCGCAGGCTGCGACTTGAGGGTCAGCATCAGGCTCGTGAGCGTCGGCGCTGTGGCGATGGCGGCGTGTGGATGCGCGTCCGAGCAGATCAGCAGTGAGCTCGAGTTCGAGGCGGTCGGTGCGTGTGCCGACGCGATCGAGAAGCGGCTCGGCACGAGCCTCCCGGCCGGATGGCGTGGGCGCCGCACCGGGATCCCGAGACGGCGTCGCCCGACTACACGTGCGTCATCGTTGCTGACGAGCAGGTGGAAGGGGGCGTCCGCGTCGTGCAGGTCGCCGACGGCACGCCCGGCGGGTGAACCTCACAGCACCCATCGCTGCGTGATCCGGCGAGGCTGGGGGTCAGATCAGAACGGCGGGTTGTCGTCGTCCCAGTCCCACGTCTTCTTGGGGGTAGGCGGGGGTGGCGGCTCGGCTGGTCGAACTCGGTCGCTGAGTGGGATGTCGGGGTCGTCGTCGGTCTGGAATCTCACCGGCGGTGGCGCGTAAGCCCTTCCCGATCGGGGTGGCGGCTGGGCGTGGAGGTCGACTCTTGGGGGTGGTGTCCAGGGTCCGGGCCTTCGGTAGGTCTGGTGGAGGGCGCTGTGCCAGGTGACGCTCCCGTCGGGATGGCGGATCAGGATCCAGCCGCCGTGGGTCTTGGCGTTGTGGCAGCGGCGGCTGACGGGTCCGAGGTTGCGGGCGTTGGTCTTGCCGCCTCTGGCGTAGGGCTCGAGGTGGTCGCGGTCGTAGCGGCTGGACGAGCAGCCGGGTCCGCAGCAGTGCCGGTCCCGCACGTCGACCAGCCGGGCCAGCCGGGCGGACGGGTCGTGCTGGGGTTCGTCGGCATCGGTGACCAGGTCGGGTTTGAGCATTGCGCGGATCTGCTCGCGCCGCTCCGGCTCGGTGGGGGCGGCCGGGGTGGGTGTGTCGTCGAGGGCCAGCGGCCGTCCGCTGCGGGCATCGACCATGACGCGCCGGTAGGTCTTGGGCCGGACCAGCCGGACCCGCTGGGCGCTGATCGGGCCGTACCGATCGAGGGTGCCGGGTTCCTGGGACAGGTCCAGGATGGTCGCGACCGGGACGTGGACGTTGAGGATGATCTGCGCGGCGATCTGCTCGGGGGTGAGCGCCCACGGCGGCGGGGTCGGCCCGTCCAGGCTGCCGGTGTCGAACAGCACCGAGCTGCCGTCACACAGCCGAGTCCGTCCGCCGTCGATGCCGGCCTGGCTGCGCCAGCGGTCGTCGGCGGCCATCCCGGCCAGCGCTATCGCGGGCAGCGAGGCGAACAGGTCGGCCCGGCGCTGCTCGGCCGTCCGGCTGATCCCGGCGGCGGTGTCGGCGAGGCGCTCGCGACGTTCCAGGTCGTCCATGCACTGTGCCCAGGCGACGCCCTGCTCGGGGGTCAGGACGGCGCCGGCGACCATCAGGCCGTCCTCGGTCGGCCGGGTCCAGGTCCGTCGCCGGCCGACCTTCTCCGCTTCGGCGGCGTCGGCCTGCTCGGCGGTCTGCTGCTCGCGTTCGATCCGGAGCCGGACCCGCTTGAGCTGCCGGCGCAGGTCGGTCGGGCACAGCTCGGCACCGGCGGGGAGGACTTCGGCCTCGGTGGCTCGGGCGATCTCCGGGGTGCACGGGTCGAGCTCCTGACGGACGGCGACTGCCTGATGGCGGAGCAGCCGGCCCTCACCGAGCAGCTCCAGCGTCAGTGGCAGCGCGTCGCGGAACCGTTCTGCCTCACCGATCCAGCGCTCCGCGGTGAGCTGGCTGATCTGCCAGGACCCGGCGAGCTCCATCGGCAGCTCCCGCGATGCTGACCCACCGGCCTGCTGCGCCCGCCAGGCCATCGTCGCGATCTCGGTCAGCTGCCGCGCCCAGGACCGCGCGTCGGCGGCCAGGTCGTCAGCGACCGCCTGCAGCGAGTCGACCTGCGCGGACGACTCGGCCGACAGCGGCGGCCGGACCGGAGCAGCGTCGGGCGACGGCTCCTGGTCGGCACGGTCGAAAGGCATGCGCTATTCGAACATCTGTGCGAACTGGTGTCAAGCCCGAGAACGGCCTGTGGGCTGACTTTTTCATGCATCCGACGAGTACATTGCGGCTGCGGAGCAGCGATTCTCATGATCCCGCGGGACACGCCCGCGCGAGTTCCCGGTGATCATCGGAATCGCGTGCCGGCGGCGGCCCAAGACCGCTCCTAGCTACTTCGACCTGAAAAAGTCGGCCGCGTCGGTCCCTGAGTGAGAGGTTGCCAGACGCGAAGATGACCTCGACCCCTTGGGCTAGAAGGGATCGAGGTCATCGTG
>SCTD01000558.1 GCA_004299215.1 Frankiales bacterium
CGGCGCGGACGGCGAGAGCACGTGCCCGAGCGAGGGGTCGGCGGCGACCAGCGACAGCACCTCGTGCGCGCGCTCGCCGGTCTGCCGGACCAGCCCGTCGGCCACCCGTTCGTCGAGCCCGAGGGAGGCCGCAGCAGCGCGCACCTCGTCACGCACCTGGCCGAGCGGCTGGGTGCCGCCGAGCGGGATCTCACCGGTGCGGCAGCGCGCCTTGCGCCCGTCGCGCTCGACGATCCGGTCGACGACGTCCTTGGCCATGCGCCGGTAGGTCGTGAGCTTGCCGCCGGTGATGGTGAGCAACCCGCCGGCGCCCTCGACCAGGGTGTGCCGCCGGCTGACGTCCTTCATCGAGGTCGAGTCCACGTCGCGGATGAGGGGGCGCACGCCCACCCACGCACCGAGCACGTCGTCGGCAGTCAGGTCGTGCTTGAAGACGTCGTTGCCGGCGGCGAGGACGTACTCGAGGTCGGCGCCGGTCAGCGAGAGGTCCTCGAGCGCGCCGTCGTAGGGGGTGTCGGTCGTGCCGAGGATCGTCTGCTCGCCGTACGGGATGGCGAACATCGACCGGCCGTCGCCCTGCCGGCTGGGCAGCAGGATGCTCGCCTCGAGCAGCGGCAGCCGCTCGCGCGGGACGACGACGTGCACGCCCTTGCTGGGCTGGACGACCGCGGTGCGACCGGGGGACTCGAGCGTCTGCAGCCGGTCGACCCAGACCCCGGTCGCGTTCACGACGTAGCGGGCGGTCAGCTCGACGTCACGGCCGCCGACGCGGTCGTGGACCGTGGCGCCGCGGACGGCGCCGCTGCTGTCGGTGCTCAACCCCGTGACCTCGGCGTACGGGACCGTCAGCGCGCCGAACGAGCGGGCTGCCTGCACGACGGCGAGCACGAGCCGGGCGTCGTCGGTGGCGCAGTCGCCGTAGAGGTAGGAGTGCAGCAGCCCGGACCCGGCGAGCGCGGGGGCGAGCGCGATCGCCTCGGCGGCGGTGATCTTCTCGTGCCGGCGCACGCCGCTGCCGCCGAGCAGCGGTGAGGCGACAGCCAGGGCGAAGACGTCGTATGTCGTCAGTCCCAGGCCGAGCAGCCGGCGCTTCGCGGTGTCGGGCCACACGGGGTAGAGGAAGTCCATCGGCCGGACCAGGTGGGGCGCGAGGCGCATGAGCAGCTGCCGCTCGGTGACGCCCTCGCGGACCAGGCCGAACTCGTAGTTCTCCAGGTAGCGCAGGCCGCCGTGGACGAGCTTGCTGCTCTTGCTGCTGGTGCCGCTCGCCAGGTCGCCCATGTCGACGGCGGCCACGCGGAGCCCGCGGCTCGCGGCGTCGAGGGCCACGCCGGCGCCGGTGGCGCCCATCCCGACGACGAGCACGTCGAGCTCGGCGCTCGCGGCGTCGGCCAGGTCGGCGGCGCGGGTGCGGACGGAGAACGGCTTGTTACTCATCGGTAGACATGGTCGCATCCCGAACGGCCGACCGTCCTCGCATCGGGGTGAACGTCCTACGACGAGTGCGCGACCTCGACGGCCTTCAGCAGCCGGTCGAGGGGGCTGTCGAGCCCCCAGCGGTCGGCGAGGGCGACCAGCCGCTCGGGGTCACGGGGGACGCGGGGGAGCGCGTCGTCGAGCGCGGGCACCGGCAGGTCGCGCACCGCCCGGGTGACCGCGGGCGCGACGGCCAGGTAGTCGCGCGCGGCCTCGAGCTTGGCGCGGGCGCCGGCCGGGAAGCCGTCCTGCTCGCCGGCGTCGAGCGCGGCGAGGATGCCCTCGACGGTGCCGAACCGGGTGATCAGCGCGGCAGCGGTCTTGTCGCCCACGCCCTTGACGCCGGGCAGCCCGTCGGAGGGGTCGCCCCGGAGCACGGCGTACTCGGCGTACGCCGTGCCGGGGATCCCGTACTTCGCCGCCACGTCGCCCGGCAGGTAGGGCCGCATCTTGTCGACGGTGTAGAGCACGCGCACCGGGCCCTCGTCGCGGACCAGCTGGAACATGTCGCGGTCGCCGGTCACGACGTCCACCGCGCCGGTCTCGCGGGCCGACAGGGTGCCGAGGACGTCGTCCGCCTCGTAGCCCGGGACGCCCGCGGTGGCGATCCCGACGGCGTCGAGCACCTCGAGCAGCACCGCCACCTGGGGAGCGAGGCTGTCCGGCTCGGCCTCGGCACCGCTCGTCGTGAGTCGGTGCGTCTTGTAGGAGGGGATGGCCTGGACCCGGAAGGCCGGCCGCCAGTCGAGGTCGAGGCACGCGACGAGCCGCGCCGGTCTCGTGTCCCGGACGATCCGGGCGACCAGGTCGATCGTCCCGCGCACGAGGTTGACGGGAGACCCGTCCGGGGCGGTGACCGACTCGGGCACGCCGTGGAACGCGCGGTACCAGAGCGACGGGGCGTCGAGGAGCGTCAGCTGTCCGGGCACGTGGGCAGCCTGTCACGCACCGCCCGAGCCGGACCCGGGACGTGCGGCGATAGCCTGTCGCCACCGCCCATCGTCCTGCTGGAGGCCACTCGTGCCGCCCGTCGTCCGCTCCCTGCCGTCCGCCGAGGCGGAGGACCTGCTCGCTCTCACCCGCGACCTCGTCGAGGGTGAGGTCGCCCCGCGCGCCGCGGAGGCGGAGGCGCGCTCGGAGTTCCCGCGCGAGGTGTTCCGCACCCTCGGCAAGGCCGGCCTGCTGGGGCTCGCCTACCCGGAGGAGCACGGCGGCGGTGGTCAGCCGTACGAGGTCTACCTGCAGGTCGTCGAGGAGCTCGCCCGAGGCTGGCTGGCCGTGGGACTCGGCACCAGCGTCCACACGCTCAGCTGCTTCCCGCTGGCGGCGTTCGGGACCGAGGAGCAGAAGCAGCGGTGGCTGCCGGACATGCTCGGCGGTGAGCTGCTGGGGGCCTACTGCCTCAGCGAGTCCGGCAGCGGCTCGGACGCCGCCGCGCTGACCACCAGGGCGGTCCGGGACGGCGACTCCTACGTCGTCGACGGGGCCAAGGCCTGGGTGACCCACGGCGGGCAGGCCGACTTCTACAACCTGATGGTCCGCACCGGCGGACCCGGGCCCAAGGGCATCTCCTGCCTGCTGGCCCCCGCCGACACGCCCGGCCTGCTCCCGCAGCCCCCCGAGAAGAAGATGGGCATGCGCTCCAGCACGACGGCCTCCGTCCTGCTCGAGTCCGCGCGGCTGCCCGCCGACCGACTCGTCGGCGAGGAGGGCGTCGGCTTCCGGATCGCGATGAGCGCGCTCGACGGCGGCCGGCTGGGCATCGCCGCCTGCGCCGTCGGCCTGGCGCAGGCCGCGCTCGACACGGCGGTGTCGTACGCCATGGAGCGCAAGCAGTTCGGCCAGCGGATCGCCGACTTCCAGGGGCTGTCGTTCCTGCTCGCCGACATGGCCACCCAGGTCGAGGCCGCCCGCGCGCTCTACCTCTCGGCCGCGCGCCGCAAGGACGCGGGTCAGCCCTTCGGGCCGCAGGCGGCGATGAGCAAGCTGTTCGCCAGCGACACGGCGATGCGGGTCACGACCGATGCGGTGCAGGTGCTCGGGGGCTACGGCTACGTCGAGGACTTCCCGGCCGAGCGCTACATGCGCGAGGCGAAGATCCTGCAGATCGTGGAGGGGACCAACCAGGTGCAGCGCCTGGTGATCGGCCGGTCGCTGACGTCATGAGCCCCGCCCCGCTCGACGACCTCGACCGTCAGCTGCTGCGCCTGCTGTCGGCCGACGGCCGAATGTCGTACGCCGATCTCGCGCGGGACACCGGCCTGTCGACGAGCGCGGTGCACCAGCGCGTACGGCGGCTCGAGCAGCGCGGCGCCATCACCGGCTACGCCGCGCAGGTGGACCCCGCCACCGCAGGCCTGCCGCTGTCGGCCTTCGTCTCGATCCAGCCGATCGACCCCGCCGCCCCGGACGACGCACCCGACCGGTTGCGCCACCTGCCCGCGATCGAGGCCTGCCACAGCGTCGCCGGGGAGGAGAGCTACATCCTGCAGGTGCGCGTCGCCGGGCCAGCCGAGCTCGAGCAGCTGCTCCAGGACATCCGTGCCGCCGCAGGGGTGTCGACCCGGACCACCGTGGTCCTCAGCACGCCCTGGGAGGGGCGCATGCCCTCGGTCCGGAGCTGAACCCCGGCACGGGCGTCAGCGGGTGAGTCGATCGCCGGTCTGCGGGTCGAACAGGTGGACGTCTCCGGTCGGCGCGAGTCGGATCTGCTCCCCCTTGCCCGGCGGCGTCCTCGGGTCGACCCGCGCGATGAGGATCAGCTCGTTGCCCTCGGACTGCGCGCTGGCGTGCACGAACGCGTCCGAGCCGAGCTCCTCCACCAGGATGACCTCGGCCGGGATGCCGTCCTCGCCCTCACCCCGCATCCGCAGGTCCTCGGGCCGGATCCCGATGGTGATCTGGTTGCCGGAGAGCGCCTGCGCGGCCTCGCGCGGGACAGGGAAGCCGTAACCGCCCAGGGCCGGGCTGCCGCCGTTCAGCGGCACCTCGAACAGGTTCATCGCCGGCGACCCGATGAACCCGGCGACGAACCGGTTGGCAGGGTTGTCGTACATGTGCCGCGGGCTGTCCACCTGCTGGAGCACGCCGGCCTTCAGCACCGCCACGCGGTCACCCATCGTCATCGCCTCGACCTGGTCGTGCGTCACGTACACCGTCGTCGTGCCGAGACGCCGCTGCAGCGAGGCGATCTGGGTGCGCGTCGCGACGCGCAGCTTCGCGTCGAGGTTCGAGAGCGGCTCGTCCATGCAGAACACCTGCGGGTTCCGGACGATCGCACGCCCCATGGCGACACGCTGCCGCTGACCGCCCGACAGCGCCTTGGGCTTGCGATCGAGGTAGTCCGTCAGGTCGAGGATCGTCGCCGCCTCCTGCACGCGCGTCCGGATCTCCTCCTTGGGGCGCCCCGCGATCTTGAGGGCGAAGCCCATGTTCTCCCCGACGGTCATGTGCGGGTAGAGCGCGTAGGTCTGGAAGACCATCGCGATGTCCCGGGCGTTGGGGTCGACGTCCGTGACGTCCCTGTCCCCGATCCGGATCGACCCGCGGTCGACCGGCTCGAGGCCGGCCAGCATGCGCAGCGAGGTGGACTTGCCGCAGCCCGAAGGCCCCACCAGCACGAGGAACTCGCCGTCGCCGATCTCCAGGTCCAGCGCGTCGACCGCTGGTACCGGCGCGCCCGGGTAGTGCCGTGTCGTCTTGTCGAACGTGACCCCAGCCATTGCCTGCATCCCTCCACCGGCAGGTACGTGCCGGACGATCCGAGTGGAAGTCCTGTGACGCTACGAGCCTCTCACGATCAACCGGCTTCCCGCAGCCTCTGTCATCGTTGCCCGATCGTTAGGCCATCGGGCGGACCGGCAGGCGACGGGCGACGTAGGAAGAGCCAAGTCAGACCCGCGGCCCCGGTCGGCCGGCAGTCCCGACGAGAACGAGGAGACACGAGATGGCCCTCTACAGAAGAGCGCTTCCGGCCGTCGCCCTCACCGGCGTCGTCAGCCTGGTGCTGGCGTCGTGCGGTGGAGGCGACTCCGACAACGGTGGCACGGCGGGCGGCGACACCGACTGTGCCGACTACGAGCAGTACGGCGACCTGACCGGCAAGGAGGTCACGGTCTTCACCGGCATCGTCACGCCCGAGGACGCCCTGCTGGAGGCGACGTGGGTGCCCTTCGAGGAGTGCACCGGAGTCGACATCGTCGGGACGTTCGACAAGAGCTTCGAGACGCAGATCCTGGTGCAGGCCCGTGCCGGGAACCCGCCGGACATCGCGATCGTGCCGCAGCCCGGTCTGCTCAAGCAGCTCGTGGACACCGGCAAGGCCGTCGCCGCCTCGGAGGAGACCTCCGCGATGGTCGACGAGAACTTCTCCGAGGACTGGAAGGCCTACGGCACCATCGACGGCACCTTCTACGCCCCGCCGCAGAACTCGAACGTGAAGTCCTTCGTCTGG
>SCTD01000057.1 GCA_004299215.1 Frankiales bacterium
TCCCCAGCGCCTGAGTGCTGGGGACTCCGGAAGGAGCTAGGCCAGGTGGGGGGCGACGTCCGCCGCGGCGGCGTCGCCGTACGCCTCGGTGAACCGGGCCAGGAACCCGTGGCGGGTGAAGGAGTACTCCTGCGTGCCCACGGTCTCGACCACGTGGGTCGCGAGCATCGCGCCGACCTGGGCGGCCCGCTCGAGCGGCAGGCCCCAGCCGGTGGCGCAGAGGAACCCGGCCCGGAACGCGTCGCCGACCCCGGTCGGCTCGGCGACCTCGCGGGCGGGGGCGGGGGCGACCTCGATCACCGGCTCGCCCTTGCGGAAGATGCTGATGCCCTTGGCGCCGTGGGTGGTGATCCGGGTGCCGACGAGGTCGAGCACCTCCTCAGCCGTCCAGCCGGTCTTCTCGAAGATGAGGGCGGCTTCGTACTCGTTGGTGAACAGGTAGGTCGCGCCGTCGACGAGCTGCCGGATGGTGTCGCCGTCCATGAAGGTCAGCTGCTGGGAGGGGTCGGCGGCGAAGGCCACGCCGCGGTCACGGCAGCTCGCGGTGTGCCGGAGCATCGCGCCCGGGTCGTCCGGCGCGATGACGACCAGGTCCACCTCGCCGACGCCGGCGATGTCGATCTCGGCCGCCTCGGTCATGGCGCCGGGGAAGAACGTCGCGATCTGCGCCTGGTCGCGGTCGGTCGTGCAGGTGAAGCGGGCCGACGGCTGCGTCGAGCTGACGTGGACGTGCGTGGTGTCGACGCCGTGCTCCTGCAGCCAGGTCAGGTAGTCGCCGGCATCGGTCCCGACCGAGCCGACCAGCAGCGGCCGCGAGCCCAGCACCCCCATGCCGAAGGCGATGTTGGCGCCGGTGCCGCCGCGGCGGACCTGCAGGTCGGTGGCCAGGAAGGACACCGAGACGTTGTGCAGCTGCTCGGGGAGCAGCGACTCGGAGAACCGCCCCTCGAAGGTGAACAGGTGGTCGGTGGCGATGGACCCGGCGACGGCTGTGCGCATCCGCACAACACTACTGACGGGTACCGCTTGGGTACCCGTCGGTAACTCCTTACGGTCGGATCCATGAGCACCCACACCCACGTCCCGTCCGACGTCGAGGCGGAGTCGATCATCGACCTGGTGCACGACTGCCGCGAGATCTCTGGCGTGCTCGGCTCGTTCGTGCCGACCGTCGTCCGCGTCCCCGAGCAGTCGCGCGGCGCGATGCCCGTCGAGATCTCCGCGGAGGCGGTGCAGGCCCTCGTCGGCTACGACGACTACGGCAGCTGATCCGGGGTCCTAGACCCTCTCGACGAGCAGGGCCTGCCCCTGGCCGACGCCGATGCACAGCGTCGCGAGGCCACGCGTGCCCTGCTCCCGCTCGAGCCGTCCGAGCAGGGTGACCACCATCCGGCAGCCGCTGCTGCCGAGGGCGTGGCCGAGGGCGATCGCACCGCCGTCGGCGTTCAGCGTCTCCATGTCGAGCCCGAGCCGGCGCGCGCTGGCGAGGACCTGCACCGCGAACGCCTCGTTCAGCTCCACGGCGTCGAGGTCCGCGACCGACCAGCCGTGCCGGGCGAGCACCTTCTCCGTGGCAGGTACGGGCCCCAGTCCCATCAGGTGCGGCTCGAGCCCGGCGCTCGCGCTCCCGACGACGCGCGCCCGGGGCGTGAGGCCCAGGTCGCGCACCGCCTCCCCCGACGCCACGACGATCGCCGACGCGCCGTCCGACAGCGGGCTGCTGGAGCCGGCGGTCACGACCCCGTCGGCAGCGAAGCTCGGCCTCAGCGCGGCGAGCTTCTCCAGGGAGGTCGCGCGGACGGTCTCGTCGCGCTCGACCAGGCCCTTCGCGGTCTCCACCGGCACGATCTCGTCGTCGAAGGCGCCGTTGGCGACCGCCTTGGCCGCCCGCTCCTGGCTCTGCAGGCCGTAGCCGTCGGACTCCTCGCGGGTGATCCCGTCCAGCGCCGCGACCCGCTCGGCGGTCTGACCGAGGGTGATCGTGTGCTCCGGGTCGTGCCTCGGGTTGACGAACCGCCAGCCCAGCGCGGTGTCGTGCACCTCCCCCGGCTTGGCCCACGGCGTCCCGGGCTTGGCCATGACCCACGGCGCGCGGGTCATCGACTCGACCCCGCCCGCGACGACCACGTCGGCGCTCCCCGACAGGACCGCCTGGGCGGCGCTGCCGACGGCCGTCAGGCCGGAGGCGCAGAGCCGGTTGACGGTGTAGGCCGGGATGCTCATCGGCAGGCCGGCCAGCAGCACGGCCATCCGCGCGACGTTGCGGTTGTCCTCGCCGGCCTGGTTCGCGGCGCCGAGCACGACCTCGTCCACTCGCTCGGGGTCGAGGCCGGCCCGTTCGACGGCGGCCTTCACGACGAGCGCCGCCAGGTCGTCGGCGCGCACGCCCGCGAGCGCCCCGCCGTAGCGCCCTGTCGGGGTCCGGACTCCGCCTACGAGAAACGCCTCAGCCGCCATGCGCCCCACCGTACGACCCGGGAATGCGACGATCTTCGTCCCGTTGTGGCTCGCCCCGCGTGAGGCGCCACAAGAAGACGAAGATCGTCGGGGAAGCGCGGCCTAGTGGAAGGACTCGCCGCAGGCGCAGGAGCCGCCGGCGTTGGGGTTGTCGATCGTGAAGCCCTGCTTCTCGATGGTGTCGACGAAGTCGATGGTGGCTCCCGCGAGGTACGGCACGCTCATCCGGTCGACGACGACCTTGACGGTGCCGTCGGCGTACTCCTGCACGGCGTCGCCGTCGAGCGAGCGCTCGTCGAAGAACAGCTGGTAGCGCAGGCCCGAGCAACCACCGGGCTGCACGGCCACGCGCAGCGCGAGGTCGTCGCGGCCCTCCTGGGCCAGCAGCGCCTTGACCTTCTCGGCGGCCGGGTCGCTGAGGACCACGCCGGTGGGCGTGTCGGTCGCGGGGGTGGTCGTCTCCGGGGCGGTCATGTCGGGGGGCCTCCGTGGGTCATCGATGTCGTCACCCCGCTCAACGCGCGGGGCGGCCGGACCCTTCCATGGTGCCACCGTCCCGGCTCGGCGGTCCCGCTATCGCGACCACTGGCGCGCCACCCGACCGGCCAGCTCGGCCAGCGCCCCCGCGGGCTCGCCCAGCGCGCGCTCGCGCCCCACCGTCTCGATCAAGGAGTACGACGCCTCGATCCCGGCCGCGGCGGCCTCCCGGCGACCGATCGACACCGAACCGGCCAGCACCACGCACGGCACGACGTGCGCGCCGGCGAGTGCGGCGACCCCTGAGACGGCCTTGCCGGTCAGGGAGGTGGGGTCGAGGGCGCCCTCGCCGGTGACGACCAGGTCCGCGGCAGCCACCCGGGCGTCGAGTCCCATCAGCCGCTGCACGAGCCCGATCCCGGGCTCGCGTCGGGCGCCGAGGGCGAGCAGGGCCGCACCGAGCCCGCCCGCGGCGCCCGCCCCGGGCAGGTCGCGGACGGAGACGCCGAGGTGGGGCTCCAGCACGTCGGCCCAGCGGGTCAGCGCGGCGTCCAGGCGGGCCACCGCCTCCCGGGAGGCGCCCTTCTGCGGGCCGAAGGTGGCCGAGGCGCCGTGCAGGCCGAGCAGCGGGCTGTCCACGTCCGTCGCGGCGACCAGCTCGACCGCCGCCAGCCGCGGGTCGGGTGCGCCCTCCAGCCGGTCGAGGGACCGCAGCGCCGCTCCGCCGGGGGCGAGCCGCTCCCCCGCGGCGTCCAGACGCCGCACCCCCAGCGCCGCCAGCAGGCCCGCACCGCCGTCGTTCGTGGCGCTGCCGCCGAGGCCGACCACGATCCGGCGGGCGCCGAGGTCCAGGGCGGCTGCCACGAGCTGCCCGACGCCGTAGGTCGTGGTGACCTCGGGATCCCGCTCGGACGGCTCGAGCAGGTGCAGGCCGCAGGCCGCGGCTGCCTCGACGTACGCCGTGCTGCCGTCCGTCAGGAAGGCCGCCTCCACCGGGCGGGCGCGCGGGTCCTCGACGACGGCCACGTGCCGGACGGCGGTCGGCAGGGCCGCCGCCAGCACGTCGACCAGCCCCGGACCGCCGTCGGACAGCGGGGCGAGGTCGAGCTCGTCCCTCGGCGCGGCGCTGCCCCATCCCGCGGCCATCGCCGACGCGGCCTCGGCGGCCGACAGGGTGCCCCCGAAGGAGTCGGGAGCCAGCAGCACGCGCACGCGCAGAGCCTGCCAGCCCCGCCGCCCCGACCCGGTGATCAACGCCGGGGTCGCGCAGCGCCTGAGCCGTGCGGATGTGCGGAAGCACGGCGTCGATCACGGGAATCCGGCGCCGGGCTGCCGATGTTGTCGTCTGTGCGACACTATCCCCGCCGCCGGCGACGAGGAGCACCCCCGTGACCACCACCCCCGACCTGATGCCCGGGGTCGAGCCGACCCCGCTGGCGCTGCTGCTCCTCGGCCGCGGCACCGACCCGGACTCCGAGCGCGGGGTGGACTGCCCGGGCGACCTGCCCGCCGCGTCCGACCCGACGCTGGTCGAGCGGGCCCGCACGGCCAAGGAGGCGCTGGGCGACCGGGTCTTCGTGCTCGGCCACCACTACCAGCGCGACGAGGTCATCCAGTTCGCCGACGTGACCGGTGACAGCTTCAGGCTGGCCCAGCAGGCCGCGGCCCGCCCGGAGGCGGAGTTCATCGTCTTCTGCGGCGTGCACTTCATGGCCGAGTCGGCGGACATCCTCACCGGGCCCGACCAGGCCGTGCTGCTGCCCGACCTCGCGGCCGGCTGCTCGATGGCCGACATGGCGACCTTCGACCAGGTCGAGGACTGCTGGGAGGCGCTGACCGCGGCCGGCGTCGCGGACGTCACGGTGCCGGTCAGCTACATGAACAGCAGCGCCGCCATCAAGGGCTTCACCGGCCGGCACGGCGGCACGATCTGCACGTCCTCCAACGCCGAGCGCGCGCTGGAGTGGGCGTTCACCCGAGGCACGAAGGTGCTCTTCATGCCCGACCAGCACCTCGGCCGCAACACCGCGGTGCGCGAGCTCGGCCTGTCGCTGGACGACTGCGTGGTCTACGACCCGCGCAAGCCGATGGGCGGCCTGACGCCGCAGCAGCTGCAGGACGCCACGATGATCCTGTGGAAGGGCCACTGCTCGGTGCACGGCCGCTTCACGGTCGACGCGGTGCGCGACGTCCGCGAGCGCGTGCCGGGTGTCAACGTCCTGGTGCACCCCGAGTGCTCGTACGACGTGGTCGGGGCGGCCGACCTCGTCGGCTCGACCGAGTTCATCATCCGGACGCTCGAGGCGGCCGAGCCCGGCAGCGCCTGGGCGATCGGCACCGAGCTGAACCTCGTACGCCGTCTCGCGAACGAGCACCCGGACAAGACGGTGGTGTTCCTCGAGAAGACGGTCTGCTTCTGCTCGACGATGAACCGCATCGACCTGCCGCACCTGGTCTGGACCCTCGAGTCGCTCGTCGAGGGCACCGTGCCGAACCGGATCGAGGTCGAGCCGGAGACCGCGCGCTGGGCCAGGGCCGCGCTCGACCAGATGCTCGCCCTCCCGTAAGTAGCCTGGGGCCCGTGACCGAGGACGCGACGACCGGCAAGGGCCGGCCCACCCCCAAGCGCAGCGAGAAGCAGCGCCGCCGCACCGGACCGGTCGCACCGCCGCCGCAGACGCGCAAGGAGGCCTCCCGGCGGCAGAAGGAGCAGGTCAAGGCCGCGCGCAGCAAGATCCGCGAGGGTGCTGCGGCCGGCGACGAGCGCTACCTGTCCAAGCGCGACGCCGGTCCGGTGCGCGCGCTCGTGCGCGACCTGATCGACGGCCGGCGCAACGTCGGCGTGCTCCTGCTCCCCCTCGCACTCGTGCTCATCGTCGCCAACCTCACCGGCAGCCCGCAGGTGCAGAGCATCGGGTTGACCCTGTGGCTGGCCGCGATCATCGCGATGATCGTCGACGTCGCCTTCACGACGGCGCTGCTGCGCAAGCGCATCAACGCGGAGTTCCCGGACGAACGGCTCGGCGGTCACATCGCGTACGGGCTGCTGCGCTCGACCGTGCTCCGCCGGATGCGGATGCCCCCGCCGCGCGTGTCGCCCGGAGGCTAAGTAGCGTCGACCTCATGGAGTTCCGGCGCCTGGGGCGCAGCGGTCTGAAGGTCAGCGAGATCAGCTACGGCAACTGGCTGACGCACGGGTCGCAGGTGGAGGCCGATCAGGCCACCGCCTGCGTGCGCGAGGCGCTCGAGGTCGGCATCACGACCTTCGACACCGCCGACGTCTACGCGGGCACCCGGGCCGAGTCCGTCCTCGGTGAGGCGCTGAAGGGCGAGCGTCGCGAGGGGCTCGAGATCTTCACCAAGGTCTACTGGCCGACCGGCCCCGGGGTGAACGACCGCGGGCTGTCCCGCAAGCACATCATCGAGAGCTGCGACGCCTCGCTGGAGCGGCTGCAGACCGACTACATCGACCTCTACCAGGCGCATCGCTACGACTACGAGACCCCGCTCGAGGAGACGCTGCGCGCCTTCGACGACCTGGTCCGCGCCGGCAAGGTGCACTACATCGGCGTCTCGGAGTGGAAGGCGTCCGAGATCGCCCAGGCGCTGGACATCGCGGCCCAGATGGGGCTCGACCGGATCGTGAGCTCGCAGCCGCAGTACTCGATGCTGTGGCGCGTCATCGAGGCCGAGGTCGTGCCGCTCTGCGAGAAGGAGGGCATCGGCCAGATCGTCTGGTCCCCGATCGCGCAGGGCGTGCTGTCCGGCAAGTACGCGCCGGGCTCGCCGCCACCCGAGGGCTCGCGGGCGACCGACGTGAACGGCGGCGACAAGATGATCGCCCGCTGGCTGCGCGACGACGTGCTGGAGAAGGTGCAGCGGCTGCGCCCGCTCGCCGACGAGGCCGGCCTGACCATGGCCCAGCTCGCCGTCGCGTGGGTGCTGCAGAACCCGAACGTCTCCTCGGCCATCGTCGGCGCGAGCCGCCCGGAGCAGGTCCGCGACAACGCGGCGGCCGCCGGCAAGACGCTCGACGCCGACCTGCTCGCGCAGATCGACCAGGTGCTCGAGGGCGTCGTCACGACGGACCCGGCCAAGACCGAG
>SCTD01000559.1 GCA_004299215.1 Frankiales bacterium
GCCAAGGGCGTGATGCTCACGCACGAGGGGCTGTCGGAGATCTCGCGGTCACGGGCGCAGGTCTTCTCGGAGTCCGGGGCCGTCGACCTGCTGCTGGCGCTGCCGCTGTCGCACGTCTACGGCCTGCTCAACTCGGTGACCCGGATGCACATGCCCGCACCGGGTTTCGTGGCACTGCAGCGGAAGTTCGACGCGGTGCAGTGGCTGGAGATCGCCGCGCGCGTACGACCCCAGGCTGCCGCGCTGGTGCCGTCGATGCTGCAGCTGCTGCTGCGACAGGACCTGGAGTCGACCGACCTGTCGTCGCTGTTCTACGTCACCACCGGCGGCGCGCCGCTGTCGGTCGACGTGCGCGAGGAGTTCGAGCGCCGGGTCGGCGGGGTGCGGGTCTGCGACGGCTACGGCTGCACCGAGGTCACGTCGACGGCGACGATGAACCCCTACGGCGCACCGCGCTCGGGCAGCGTCGGGCTGCCGCTGCCGGGGGTGGAGCTGAAGGTCGTCGACGAGCGGGACGACCCCGTCCCGGTCGGCTCCGACGGCGAGGTCTGCGTCCGCTCGGCCGGGGTCATGGCCGGCTACTGGACCGACGGCCGTCGCGACGACGAGGCAACGGCGGAGGCCGTCCGGGACGGCTGGATGCACACCGGCGACGTGGGACACCTGGACGAGGACGGCTACCTCTACGTGGTCGACCGGATCAAGGACCTCATCATCCGGGGCGGCTTCAACGTCTACCCGCGCGACGTGGAGGACGTGCTGCTGTCGCACCCGGCCGTGGCCTCCGCAGCCGTCGTCGGCCGGCCCGACCCGGTGCTGGGGGAGGAGGTCGTGGCGTGGGTCGCCCTCGCCGCCGGCGCGACGACGACGGCGGAGGAGCTGGTGGGCTACTCGCGCGAGCGGCTCGGCCGGCACAAGCACCCGCGGGAGGTGCGGATCGTGGCGGCGGTGCCGCTCACCTCGGTCGGCAAGACCGACCGCAAGGCGTTGCGCGCGAGGACGAGCCAGGCATGACCGCGCGGACGGGTTCGCCGTCGCCGCCGAACGACAGGAGAGTGCGACGCCGAAGAACGGGCAGGGGATCGAAGGAGAGGAGCCGCTGGTGGGTGACGTCGACGTGCTCGAGAGCGTGCTGAGCAAGGACGAGGCGCTGATCGGCGGCGTGACGCCCGACGTGGCGTCCCGACCCACGGACTGCCCGGACTACGACGTCACGCGGCTGGTCGACCACCTGGTGGAGTGGATGGCCTCCTTCGCCGCGGCCGCCGAGGGCAGCGCGCCGGCCGACGACCCTGCGGGCAGCTCAGCCGATCCGACCCCCGATCCCGCCGCGCGCTTCCGCGAGCACGCCGAGCGCTGCGTCGCTGCCTGGCGGGAGCAGGGCACCGAGCGCACGGTGCGCTTCATGAGCTCGGACCTGCCCGCGGGCGCGGTGCTGGCCATGACGCTCATGGAGTTCGCGACCCACGGCTGCGACCTGGCCCGGGCCACCGATCGGCCCGTCCCGTTCACCGACGCGGAGCTCGAGCTGGTGCTGGAGCGCGCGCTCGTGACCCTGCCCGACCAGTACCGCGGCGACGGGCAGCCCTTCGGCCCGCGGGTCGACGTCCCGGACACGGCGCCGGCGGTGGACCGGCTGCGCGGGTTCATGGGCCGGACACCCTGACCCGCCTGACAGACTGGCTTCCGCACCGGCCGGCGGTGCACTGGCGAAGGAGGGTCGTGCCCGTCCACGAGTGCGAGGTCGGTCACGAGTCCGGCGCCGTCCCGACCGGTCGGCACTTCACGACGGCGGCCCTGGCCGACTCCTTCGCAGCGGGCGTCGTCGAGGCGGCCGAGATCGTGGTGACCGAGCTGCTCACCAACGCGCTGCTGCACGGCGCGGCTCCGGTGCGGCTGGTGGTCCGCACCGACGACGGCCGGCGTGCCCGGATCGAGGTGCACGACGGGTCACGCGCGCTGCCGGTCCGTCCGCGCCCGAGCAGCGACGGCATGACCGGACGCGGGCTCGCGCTCGTCGACGCCCTGTCCGAGGGCTGGGGCGTCACCCCCGCCTCCGACGGGCGCGGGAAGGCGGTCTGGGCCGAGGTCACCGCGCAGAGCGCGCAGGTCGCGGAGCCCGGCGACCTCGACCCCGACGCGCTGATGGCGGCCTTCGCCGACGAGGACGACGGCGGCCCGCAGCGCTTCACGGTGACGCTCGGCGACGTCCCGACCGAGCTGCTGCTGTCGGCCAAGGCGCACGTCGACAACGTGGTGCGCGAGCTCACCCTCGCGTCCACGGGCGCGCAGTCCGGCGTCTCCGCCGCCGTCCCGGCGACGCTCGCGGAGCTGGTCCACGACGTCGTCAACCAGTTCGCCGAGGCACGGCAGGCCATCAAGCGGCAGGCGCTGGCCGCGGCCCACCGCGGCCTGGACCGGACCGTGCTGAGCCTGACCCTGCCGGCGGAGGCGGCCGAGGCCGGCGAGCGGTACCTCGCTGCGCTGGAGGAGGCCGACGCGTACGGCCGGGCCTCCCGCCTGCTGACGCTGGCGGCGCCGCCGCAGCACGCCGCGTTCCGGCGGTGGTACGTCACGTCACTCGTCGACGGGCTGCGACGCGCGAGCGCCGGGGAGGAGGCCGTGGTCGCGCCGTCGTTCGAGACCTACCTGCTGGCCGAGGTCGACCACCTCGCCGAGCTCCAGGAGGTCTCCGACCGGGCAGCCCGGCTGCAGCGGGTGACCGCGGCCCTGGCCGTGGTCCTCAGCCGGGAGGACGTCACCCGGATCGCGCTCGACGACGCGGTGTCCGAGCTCCGGGCCACCCGTGGCGTGCTGCTGCTGCCGACGGAGTCGGGTGTGCGTGCCGGCGCGCGCAGCGGGTACGCCGCCCCGACGACCCTGGCGCTGGAGCAGGCCTGGGAGGTGGGCGTCCCGACGCCCGGTCGTGCGGCCCGCGACAGCGGGCACCCGGTCTGGGTCGAGTCGCGTGAGGACCTGGTCACCCGCTTCCCGGCCGTCGCCGAGCTGGAGCCCGACATCGCGGCCACCTGCGCGGTGCCGCTGACGGTCGCCGGCCACTCCGTCGGGGTGCTGCGGCTGTCGTTCGAGGAGCCGCGGCTGTTCGCCGACGACGAGCGGGCGTTCGTCGTCGCCCTCGCCGCCGTCGCGGCCCAGGCGCTGGAGCGCGCGGACCTGTACGACGCGCGCGGTTCGCTCGCGGAGCGCCTGATGCGGCTGCAGGCCGTCACCGGCGCGCTGGCGGCGACGCGCTCGGTCGACGAGGTCCTCGACGTCGCCATCTCGCACGCCGTGGGGCTGGTCGGCGCCCGGGTGGCCTCGCTCAGCCTGCTCGAGCCGGACCAGGCCACGGTCGTGCTGGCGAGGATGCTGCCGGCCCCGCCCAGCGACCGGCGCTGGTGGACCTTCGGCGTCGACGAGGACCTGCCGGCCTCCGAGGCCATCCGCACCGGCGAGCTGCTCTGGGTACCGGACCTGGCCGCCCGCGACGCCCGCTGGCCCGCCGTGGCAGGTGAGATCCGCGACTTCGACCACTCCTTCGTCGCGATCCCGCTGCACGCCGAAGGCGCCACGCTCGGCGCCCTGACCCTGTCGTTCGACCTGGAGGAGACGCCGCACGAGCCCTCGCGCGAGTTCCTGATGGCGTTCGCCGACGTCTGCGGCCAGGCGCTGCAGCGGGCACGGGCAGCGGAGGCGGCCGAGCGCGCCGGCCGCACGCTGGCCTTCCTCGCCCGGGCGTCCGCGGAGCTCTCCGGCACCCTCGACATCGAGACCACGCTCGGCAACCTGGCGCGGCTGACGGTCCCGGAGGTGGCCGACTCCTGCGTCGTCCACCTGCTGCAGGACGACGAGCTGGTCTGCGTCGCGGTGGAGCACGTCGACCCGGACAAGCGGGAGCTGGTCGTCGAGCTGGAGCGGCGCTGGCCGGAGCGGCTCGACGACGACGTCGTCGGCCGGGTGGTGCGCACCGGCGAGCCGGTCCTGATCCCACGGCTGGAGGACCTGCCCGAGCCCGATGACCCGGACCCCGACCGTCGTGCGCTGCGGTCCCGGCTCGGCCGGCGCAGCGTGATCGTCGCCCCGCTCATCGCGCGCGGGCGCACCCTGGGCGCGCTCAGCTTCATCTCCGCCGACTCCGGCCGTCGCTACGGCCCGAAGGACCTGACGTTCGCCGAGGACCTGGCCCGGCGTGCGGCCGTGGCCGTGGACAACGCGCGGCTCTACGCGGTCGCGGTCGGCCACGGCGCGCCGGACGACGGCAGGCCCGACCCCGACCGCCGCAGCCGGCTCGTGCAGCGACCCCGCGCGAGTTCGCTGCCGGGGCACGCCGACGACGCGGTGCTGCGCTGGCACCTCGCGCAGGAGGCCGGTCGGCTCGGCTCCTGGGACCTCGAGGTCGCCAGCATGACCCTGGTCTGGGACGAGCAGTGCGCCGAGCTGTTCGGCACCGCGCCGGGGGAGTACGCCACCGAGCTCGAGGCGTTCCGCGACCGCACGCACCCCGACGACCTGGAGCGGGTCCTCGAGGTGCTGCAGACGACGATCGAGACCGGTGCGCCGTTCGACGTGGAGTACCGCGCGCTGCTGCCCGACGGCAGCGTCCGGCACCTGCTCTCGCGCGCTCGCGGGGTGCCCGGCCCCGGGGCCGTGGTCGCCCGGGTGGTGGGCGCCGTGGTCGACGTGAGCGAGCTGCGGGAGGCGGCCAGCGCCGAGAGCCGGATCGCCCGGATGCTCGCCGGGCTGGGAGACGTCGCGCTGCGCCTGGCCGCTGCCTCCGGCGTCGAGGAGCTCGTCAGCGTCGTGATCGACCACGGCCTGGCCGTGCTCGGCGCCGACGGCGGCGCGGTGTGCGTGCGTGACGACGAGCGCGCCGTCGTACGCCTCATCGCCAGCCCGTCACTCGGACCGGACGTCGTGGACTACCCGGAGCTGCCGCTCGACGGACCCCTGCCGGGGTCGTGGACGGCCCGCACGGGCGAGGCGGTGCTGCTGCCGACCCGGCAGAGCGGCCTGGACTTCACCCCTGAGATGGCGATCGTCTACGAGGGCACCGGCCGTAGCGCCTGGGTCTCGCTGCCGTTGACCGCGTCCCGCCGGCTGCTCGGCTCGCTGGTGGTCAGCTGGACCGACGAGCGGGCGTTCACCGCCCGGGAGCACGAGCTGCTGCTGGCCTTCGCCGCGCAGTGCGCCCAGGCGCTGGACCGGGTGCAGACGCTCGAGGCCGAGCGGCGCGCGGCGCTCGCGGCGCGCCGGCTGTCGGAGACCCTCCAGCGCAGCCTGCTGACCCGGCCGCCGGAGCCGGAGCACCTGGAGGTCGCGGTCCGCTACGTGCCGGCCTCGCAGGAGGCGCAGGTCGGCGGGGACTGGTACGACGCGTTCATCACCAGGGACGGCTCGCTCAACCTGGTGATCGGCGACTGCACCGGCCACGACCGGGAGGCCGTCGCGGCGATGGCCGCGGTGCGGAACCTGCTGCGCGCCACCGCCTACGCGGTCGAGCGCGAGCCGGCCGCGGTGCTCGGCGCGCTCGAGGAGACGATGGCCGGTCTCGACGTGTCGGCCCTCGCGACCGCCCTGCTCGCGCGGGTGCGGCAGACCGAGGACGAGCGGGCGCGCGGCGTCCGCTCGATGGTCTGGTCGAGCGCCGGCCACCTGCCGCCGCTGCTGCGCGCCGGCGACGGGGAGACCACGGTGCTGCGCAGCGCACCTGACCTCATGCTCGGCCTGATGCCCAGCGCCGAGCGGGTCGACCACGCGATCGAGCTGTCCACGGGCACGACCGTCCTGCTCTACACCGACGGCCTGATCGAGCGACGCGGCGAGGACATCGACATCGGCATCGAGCGGCTGCGCGCCACCTTCGCCGAGGTCGGGGCCCTGCCGGTGGACGAGGTCTGCGACGCGCTGGTGGACCGGCTCGCCGGCGACGCGGAGGACGACGTGGCGCTTCTCGCGGTGCGCTTCCACTCCTGAGCCGGCGGGGCGACTAGACGAGCACGACCCCGAGCAGCCAGGCGGCGACCATGAGGACGCCCGCGGTCAGCTCGGCGAGCACGCCCAGGCCGATCGCCGTGAGCACCTGCACGGTGGAGCGCCGCGCCTCGGCGCTGCTGCCCGCCCGCTGCGCCTCGGCCAGGTAGACGCCGAGCACGCCACCGAGCAGCAGCCCCAGCGGCGGCAGCGCGAAGAAGCCGACGACCGCACCTGCCGCCCCGAGGAGCAGGGTGCGCCGGGGGAGCCGGCCGGCCAGGCGCCGACCGGGCAGCGCGTACTTCAGCACCAGCCCGGCGAGGAAGAGCGCCGTCATGGTTCCGACGACGACCCAGCGGGTGCTGCCGTCCTCCACGACGAGCACCGCCCACGCGACGCCGGCGGCCAGCACCAGCGCGGTGCCGGGCAGCAGCGGGACGACCACGCCGAGCAGCCCGACGAGCATGACGAGGCCGACCAGGACGGTCGTCACCGCGGACGTCAGACCGGCAGCGGCGTGCCGAGGATCTCCTCGGTCAGCACCCACAGCCGTTCCGCGGTGGCCGGGTCGCTGCCGGTCCGGTAGACGTCGAGCAGCTCAGGCTTGCCGCGGAACTGCCCGAGCGCCGACGGCCCCACGAAGGCGCCGCTCGGGGTGCTGTGGTCGAGCGCGCGCAGGGTCGGCAGGGCACCGGCCTCCGAGGACTGCAGCGCCAGCTTGGAGACGGCCTTGGCGACCGGCACCAGCACGCCCAGCCTGCGCTCGCGCAGCTGACGGGCGAACAGCTCGGACTGGCTGACGCCGGGGTGGCAGGCGACGACGCTGACCGGTGAGCCGGCCTTGCCGGCACGGCGGTGCAGCTCCTGCGCGAAGAGCAGGTTCGCCTGCTTGCTGCTGCTGTAGACGACCTGGCCTATGTACGGGGACGGCGCCACGAGCTGGTCGCGCGTGGTCGTGGCGGACAGCCGCCCGCCGCGGGCCGCGATGCTCGACACCAGGACGACGCGGCCGCCGGCGGCGTGCAGCTGCGGCCAGAGCGCCGTGACCAGCGCGGCGTGGCCGAGGTGGTTGGTGCCCATCTGCCGCTCGAAGCCCTGGGCCGTCAGCGCCAGCGGACCGCCCATGACTCCGGCGTTGCAGACGAGGGCGTTCAGGGAGTCGTCGCTCTCCGCGAAGCGCTTCGCGAAGGTCGCCACCGAGTCGAGGTCGGCGAGGTCGAGCTCGGCGACGACGGCGGTGCCCGGGCCGCTCAGCTGCGCGCGGGCCTGCTCTCCGCGGTCGACGTCTCGTACGGCCATCACCACGGTGGCGCCACGCGACACCAGGTCGCGCGCGGTCTCGAGGCCGATGCCGCTGTTCGCTCCGGTGACGACGAAGGTGCGGCCGGTCTGCTGGGCGAGCTGTCGCGGGTGCCAGGTCATACAGGAACAGTACGGGGACGCTTTGTCCGATCCTGCTGTCCCGCGGTGTGACGATCGCCGCGATTGCGCCTGGTCAGGCGTCCGCGGCGAGCACGAGCGGGAGGACCGGGCCGGCGCCCGCGGTACGCAGCACCCGGGCCGCCTCGGTGAGCGTCCAGCCGCTGTCGACCAGGTCGTCGACGAGCAGCACCGGGTCGCCGTCGAGCTGCCAGCCCGCAGGGACGGCGAAGCAGTCGCGCACGGCGCGCAGCCGCTGGGCGCTGTTGGAGCGGCCGGCGCTGCGGGGGACGTCGCGGACCAGGTCGAGCGTCCCGAGCGGCTGGAGGCGGCCCACCTCGGCCAGCCGGGCCGCGAGCGAGCCGACCAGCTGCGGCCGGGACCGCGAGGGGACGGCGACGACGGCGGTGGGGCGCGTCTCCCAGCCCCAGGCCTTCAGCACGTCGATCACCGCGCGGACGACCTCGTCCGGCACCGGCCCGTCCGGCTCGGCGAGGAGCGCACGCAGCCGGCTGCCCCAGCCGAGGTCCGACAGCCGGCCGAGGGCCCGGCCGCTCTCGGCCTGCTGGTCGACGGGGATGCGTCCCCTGACCTCGGTCAGGCCGGTCGGCCACAGCTTGCGCGGCTCGACCTCCACCCCCGGGCGCCCGAGCGCAGCCTGGGCCGCTTCCAGCGACGCCGGGGACACCTCGCCCGGCAGTGAGCGCCCCGTGCACCGGTCGCAGCGCCCGCAGGGCTGCGCGGTGCCGTCGAGCACCTCGGGGTCGTCGAGCTGCCGGCGCAGGAAGAGCATCCGGCAGTGCTCGACGGCGGCGTAGTCGCGCATGGCCTGCTGCTCGGCCGCCCGGTCGGCGGAGACGCGGGCGTAGCGCCCGGCGTCGTAGGACCACTCCTGCCCCGTGGCGATCCAGCCGCCGGAGACCCGCTTCACCGCGCCGTCGACGTCGAGCACCTTGAGCATCGTCTCGAGCCGGGTGCGGCGCAGGTCGACGTGCGCCTCGAGCGCGGCGGTCGACATCGGCCGGTCGCTCAGGGTCGCCAGCACCGAGCGGACCTGCTCCTCGGCGGGGAAGCCGAGCGAGGCGAAGTAGCGCCAGATCGCCTCGTCCTCGGCCCCGGGGAGCAGGACCACCTCGGCGCGCTGCACGCCGCGGCCCGCGCGGCCGACCTGCTGGTAGTAGGCGATCGGCGACTGGGGCGCGCCGAGGTGGACGACGAAGCCGAGATCGGGCTTGTCGAAGCCCATCCCGAGCGCGCTGGTCGCGACCAGCACCTTGATCCGGTTGGCGAGCAGGTCGTCCTCGGCGGCCAGCCGCCCGGCGTCGTCGGTGCGCCCGGAGTAGGCCGCGGCGGTGATGCCGCGGCTGCGCAGGAACGACGCGAGGTCCTCGGTCGCAGCGACCGTGAGGGTGTAGACGATGCCGCTCCCCGGCAGGTCGGCCAGGTAGTCGGCCAGCCACGCCCACCGGTGTGCCGCTCCGGGCAGGGGCAGCACCGACAGGTGCAGCGACTCCCGCTCCAGGACGCCGCGCAGCACCACGGCCTCCGCCTCCGTGCCGGTGGCGAGCTGCTCGGCGACGTCGGCGACGACCCGGCCGTTGGCGGTGGCCGTCGTCGCGAGGACCGGCGTCCCCTCGGGGAGGTCGCCCAGCAGCGTGCGGATCCGCCGGTAGTCGGGCCGGAAGTCGTGCCCCCAGTCGCTGATGCAGTGGGCCTCGTCGATCACGAGAAGCCCTGCGGTGGCGGCGAGCTCGGGCAGCACCGCGTCCCGGAAGCCGGGGTTGTTGAGCCGCTCCGGGCTGACGAGGAGCACGTCGACCTCGCCGCGGCCGACGGCGGCGTAGACCTCGTGCCAGTCGTCGACGTTGCTCGAGTTGACGGTCACGGCACGGATGCCCGCCCGCTCGGCGGCGGCGATCTGGTTGCGCATCAGGGCGAGCAGGGGGCTGACGATGACGGTCGGTCCGGCGCCGTCGGCGCGGAGCAGGGCCGTCGCGACGAAGTAGACGGCGGACTTGCCCCACCCGGTGCGCTGCACGACGAGCGCCCGCCGGCGACCGGTGACGAGCGCGTCGATGGCGACCCACTGGTCCTCGCGCAGGACGGCGGTGTCCCCGGCCAGGGCGCGCAGGTGCTTCTCGGCGTCGATCCGGGTGGCGGTCACCCGGACGACCCTGCCACGCGGCTCGGACAGGGCGGCTCGGACAGGGCGGCTCGGACAGGGCGGCTCGGACAGGGCGGCTCG
>SCTD01000560.1 GCA_004299215.1 Frankiales bacterium
CCTGCCCGCGTCGCATCGCGTGCTCGACCGCGGCGACGGATCGGGTGAGCGTGGTCTCGGTGGGCGAGCCGAAGTTCACGAGGTACGGCGCGTGCACGTAGACGGGGAGGCCGGCCCGCGCGCACTCCGCCGCGAATGCCTCGTCCTGGGCGGGATCGCCCGCACTCGGCGCCCAGCCCCGGGGGTTGCTGACGAACACCTGGAGCGCCCCGGCGCCGATCTCACGGGCGTACGCCAGGGCCTTCATCATCCCCCCGGACGTGGGGACGTGGGACCCCACGGGGGAGGGCTTGCGGGGGGGCACCCGGACAGACTGCCAGAGGTCACGGGTCGGTTCTAGACGCCGTCTCGGCTAGAAGACGTTCAGGGTGACCGTGGAGCCCTTCCGGACCTGCTCGCCGGCACGGGGGTCGGTGGAGCGGACGATCCCCGGCCCGGGGATCCGGTTGACGCGGACCCTCAGGCCGAGCGCCTCCAGCCGCGCCTCGGCGTCCCTGACGCGGTCGCCGACGACGTCGGGGACGGTGATGAGCTGCGGGCCCTTGCTGACCTGCAGGGCGACCGCCGAGTCACGGGGGGCGCGACCGGTGGCCGGGTCCTGGGCGACCACGACGCCCCGCTTCACGGTGTCGCTGAAGACCTCCGTGACGGCCGCGCCGAAACCGGCGTCGGCGAGGGCCTTCTCGGCGGCCGCGCGGTCCTTGCCGACCACGTCGGGCACGGCGAGCAGCTCGGGTCCCTTGCTGACGACGAGCGCGACCCTGGTGCCCGGCTTGAGCTTCTCGCCGGACGCGGGGCTCGACGACAGCACCGTGCCGCTGGCGGCCTTGGAGCTGAACTGCTCGGTGACGGCGCCGACGCCGAGGCCGGCCTTCTCGAGCGCGGCCACCGCGTCGGCCTGCGGGGTGCCGATCAGGCTCGGGACCGCCCGCCGGTCGGGGCCGCGGGAGATGAAGAGCTCGATCGTCGAGCCCTTGCGCACCCGGTCGCCGGCCTCGGGGTCCTGCCCCATGACCAGTCCGGGCGCGACCGTCTCGGAGTAGCGGGGGTTCTCGTTGACGTCGACCTCGAAGCCGGCCGCCTCGAGGGCGGCCGTCGCGGCGGCGCGGTCGAGCCGGAACGCGCTCGGCGCCTCGCCGTAGCGACCCGCGGCCAGCCACCAGGTGCCGGTCCCGGCGAGCAGCAGCAGGGCGAGCAGCAGCGGCAGCAGCACCTTGCGCGGCGGCCGGCGACGCGCGCGGGGCGTGGCCGGCGGCGCCGGCTCCGCCCGGTTCGCCGGGTTCGCCGGGGTCGCCGGGGGAGGCGGGACGATCGCGTCGCGGGGCACGACCAGCGTCGGATGGCTGCCCAGGCGCACACCGGGTTCCCGGGCAGCTGCCCCGAGGTCGGCGCGCACCGCCCGCAGCTCGGCGAGGAACGCGCCCGCGTCGACCGGTCGGGCGGCCGGGTCGCGCCGGGTCGCGCTGACGACCAGGTCGTCGAGCTCGGTCGGGATCCCGGTGACGAGCTCCGAGGGCGGCGGGACGTCCTCGTGCACGTGCCGGTAGGCCACCGACATCGGGCTGTCGGAGGAGTACGGCGGCACCCCGGTCAGCAGCTCGAACAGCAGGATCCCGGCCGCGTAGACGTCGGTCCGGGTGTCGGCCCGCCCGTGCTCCACCTGCTCCGGGGCGAGGTAGGCGACGGTGCCGATCAGCAGCCCGGTCGTGGCGGTGAGGTTGCTGCTCTCGATCGCCCGCGCGAGCCCGAAGTCGGCGACCTTGACCCGGCCGTCGTCGCCGAGCAGGACGTTCTCGGGCTTGACGTCGCGGTGCACCAGGCCGGCGCCGTGCGCCGCAGCGAGCGCCTTGAGCACCGGCTCGAGCAGCTCGAGGGCGCGGGCCGGCGCGAGCGGGCCCTGGTCCCGGATGACGTCGCGCAGCGTCCGGCCGGCGACGTGCTCCATCACGAGGTAGGCGGTGCCGGTGGCGCTGTCGGTGCCCTGGTCGTGGACGGCGACGACCTCGGGGCTCGACAGCCGCGCCGCGGCCCGCGCCTCCCGGGCGAACCGCTCGACGAAGTCGCCGTCCTCGGCGAGCGCCGGCCGCATCACCTTGACCGCCACGGTGCGGTCCAGCCGGAGGTCCGTCGCTTCGTACACCGTCGCCATGCCGCCCCGCGCGATGGCGCGGTCGAGGCGGTACCGGCCGTCGAGCTGC
>SCTD01000561.1 GCA_004299215.1 Frankiales bacterium
GGCCAGTGCGCCAGGACCGCGGACGCCGACGTCGTGCCTGCGCCGGCCGCGTCACGGCCGGCGAGCCCGTGCAGGTGGGCCGCGACGCTGCCGGCGTCGAGCGGACCGAGACCCTGCGCGAGCAGCGCCCCGGCCGCGCCGGCCAGCACGTCACCGGTACCGGCTGTGGCGAGCGCGGCCGTGCCGGGCGCGTTGACCCGCGCCGGCCCGTGCGGACCGGCCACCACGGTGGCGTCGCCCTTGAGCAGGACGGTGACACCGAGCTCGGCGGCGAGCGCGCGGGCCGAGCCGACCCGGTCGGCGAGCACGTCGAGACCGAAGCGTGCGAACTCGCGGTCGTGCGGTGTCAGCAGCGTCGGCGCGGTGCGCCGCGAGAGCCACTCCGGGTGCCGTGCGGCGAGCGTGAGGCCGTCGGCGTCGACCAGCACCGGCACGTCCTCCGCGAGCACGGCCTCGACCGTCTCGGCGGCTCGGGCGCCGGTCCCCAGCCCCGGCCCGACGACCCAGGCCTGCACCCGGCCGGCGGTGACGACGTCGGACCCCTCGAGCTCGCTCACGACCACCTCCGGCCAGTGCGACCGGACCTGCTCAGCCGCGTGCGGCGTCCCGGCGAAGCGCACCATGCCGGCACCCGCGCGCACGGCGGCGCCCACGCTGAGGACGGCTGCGCCCGGGTAGGCCCGCGAGCCGGCGGCGACGCCGACGACGCCCCGCGTGTACTTGTCGTCGCCGCGCCGCGGGCGCGGCAGCAGCAGCTCGACGTCGGCGTCCTCGAGCACCTCCACCGGGGCGGGCGGGAGGGCCAGGCCGATGTCGACCAGCTGCAGCTCGCCGACGTGCTCGCGGGCGAGGAGCAGCCCCGGCTTGAGGGTGCCGAAGGTGACGGTGAGCCCCGCGCGCACGGCCGTACCCGCGACCTCACCGGTGTCGGCGTCGACGCCGCTCGGCAGGTCGACCGCGACGACATCGCGGTCGCGGACCTCGGCGGCCAGCGCCGCGGCGGCGTCCCGCAGCGCCCCCCTGCCGCCGATGCCGACCAGCCCGTCGACCACGAGCCCCGGACCGACCTCGTCGACGACACGACCGCCCGTCGCGCGGAACGCGGCGAGCGCATCGGCCTTCGGCTCGCCGGTGAGCACGGCAGAGACCACCGCGCCCCGGCGCCGCAGCATCGCCCCGGCCCACAGCGCGTCCGCCCCGTTGTCGCCGCGACCGACGAGCAGGACCACCGGCGACGCGTAGACCCGGGAGAGCCGCTGCGCGCACGCGACCGCGAGACCGGTCGCGGCCCGCTGCATCAGCGCACCGGGCGGCAGCTGCGCCATCAGCTCCGCCTCCGCGGCGCGCACCTGCTCGACGGTGTGGGCGTGCCTCACGACTCGGCCACCACCACGGCCGTCGCGACACCGCCGTCGTGCGACAGCGACAGGTGCCAGCCGCGGATGCCCTGTGCCGCCGCCTCGTCGGCGACGGTGCCGCGCACGACGAGCTCCGGGCGGCCGCCGATGCCGCGCACGACCTCGGCGTCGTGCCAGCGCATCCCGCCCGGCGCGCCGAGCGCCTTCGCGACGGCCTCCTTCGCGGCGAAGCGCGCCGCCAGGGACTCGACGCGCGCCCCCTTCTGCTCCTCGGCGGTGAAGAGCCGGTCCCGCAGCCGAGGCGTGCGGCCCAGGGCGCGCGCGAAGCGCTCGACCTGCACCACGTCGATGCCGACACCCACGATCACGCGGGCAGTGTGGCCCACTCGGCGCGCGGAGGGGTACGGCCCCGGTGGTCAGCCGACGAAGGTGCAGGGCCTCGTGCTCGCGGTCCGCGGCCAGCTGCGCGCTTGGTCGGCGGGACCCCGGGGGTGCTGTAACGCCCGTTCGGAGGATCCAGCGGGCTACTCGACGGTGACCGACTTGGCCAGGTTGCGAGGTTGGTCGACATCGAGCCCGCGTGCCCGAGCGATCTCGGCAGACAGCACCTGCAGCGGGACCATGGTCAGCATCGGGGTGAGCAGCGACTTCGTGTCCGGGATCCGGATGACCGTGTCGGCGTACGGCGTCACGCTCTCGTCGCCGTCGGTCGCGACCACGATGGTGCGCGCGCCACGGGCCCGCACCTCCTGGACGTTGTTGATGAGCTTGGCCTGCAGGGCGTGCCGCGGGGCCAGCACGACGACCGGGGTGCCCTCCTCGATCAGGGCGATCGGGCCGTGCTTGATCTCGCCGGCGGGGAAGCCCTCGGCGGAGACGTAGGCGAGCTCCTTGAGCTTGAGGGCACCCTCGAGCGCCATCGGGTAGCCGACGTGCCGGCCGAGGAACAGGACCCGCTGCTCGTCGACGATCTCCCGGGCGAGCGCGCGCACGCCCTCCATGCGCGACAGCACCTCGGTGATCAGGGCGGGCATCTCCTGCAGGTCGCGCAGGTGGGCGCGCACCTCGTCCGGGTCGCGGGTGCCGCGGAGCTGGGCGAGGTAGAGGCCCACGACGTACATCGCGGTGATCTGCGTCATCACCGCCTTGGTGGACGCGACCGCGACCTCCGGGCCGCCGCGGGTGTAGAACGCCGCGTCGCTCTCGCGGGAGATGGTCGAGCCGACGGTGTTGGTGACCGCCATGACCCACGCCTTCTGGGCGCGCGCGTGGCGGACGGCCTCGAGCGTGTCGGCGGTCTCGCCGGACTGGGACACGGCGATGACGAGGGTGTTCCGGCCGAGGACCGGGTCCCGGTAGCGGAACTCGCTGGCCATCTCGACCTGCACGGGCAGCCGGCACCAGCGCTCGATGGCGTACTTGCCGATCAGGCCCGAGTGGTAGGCCGAGCCGCAGGCCACGATGAAGACCTGCTCGATGCCGCGGACGTCCTCGTCGCTCATGGACAGCTCGTCGAGGTGCAGCAGGCCGTCGGCGGTGAGCCGGCCGCCGAGGGTCTCGGTGACGGCTGCCGGCTGCTCCTCGATCTCCTTGAGCATGAAGAACTCGTAGCCGCCCTTCTCGGCGGCCGCGGTGTCCCAGTCGACGTGGTAGGTCTCGCCCTCGACGACGGCGCCCTCGAGGTCGGTGACGGTCACGCCGGCACGGCGCACCTCGACGACCTGGTCCTGCTCGACCGCGCGGGCCTCGCGGGTGTGCGCGATGAAGGCCGTGACGTCGGAGCCGACGAAGTTCTCGCCGTCGCCGAGGCCGATCACGAGCGGCAGGTTGCGCCGCGCGGCGACGATGAGGTCGGGCTCGTCGGCATGGCTCACGACGAGGACGAAGGACCCCTCGAGGTCCTTGCAGATGGAGCGCACCGCGGCCGGGAGGTCCCCGTCGTACCTCTCCTCGACCAGGTGCGCGACGACCTCGGTGTCGGTGTCCGACCGGCGCTCGTGACCGCGCTGCTCCAGGCCGCGCACGATCGCCTCGAAGTTCTCGATGGTGCCGTTGTGGACGACGGCGACCTTCCGGGCGCAGTCCAGGTGCGGGT